>CAMDEB010000001.1 GCA_945893085.1 Rhodoplanes serenus
CGCCGAGCCAACCATCTGTCCTTGCAGCTTGAACATGGTATCGACGGAGATGTTCCGCCGCTTGATGTTCTCCAATACGCCTTCGGTCATCGACTGGACCGACATCCACATCGGCATGAATGCCTTGGTGAGGACCTTGCCGATCTCGATCAGGTTCTTCTGGTTGTTCTTGGCGGTGGTCGCGAAGATCACGCGGGGATAGCCGTGTTTCTCGGCCATCTCATTCATTTTTCGCGCGAGCTCAATGTCAGTCGGGAACTGTCCGAAGTTCGGATCTGCAATCAGAAGGTTTGTCACGCGGTTGCCGACGCGCTCGGCGATGTACTCGACCTCCTGAAGCAGCCGGTCGGTGTCGAAGCGGTTGACCTTGGCATAGAGCTTGTTGCCCTCGTGGCAGAATGTGCAGCTGAACGGGCAGCCGCGGTGGGTCTCAACCATCGGCGACAACTTGCCATCGAAGAATTTGTCGAGGGTGCCAGTGAGATACGGCGAGGGGAACTCGTCGAGGTCGCGGTTGCGCGGGATCGCGGTGAACGGCGCGAAATTGCCCTTGGCGTCGAGGTGGATTGATCCGACGACGTCGGCGGTGCGCATCCGCATTGGATCGAAGCCGTTAGCGTGGGCAAGATCGAGCAGCGCCTTGAAGCTGCTTTCCCCCTCGAACATGCAATAAAAATCGATGATCCCGTCGAGCCGCCGCATCAGACGCTCTTGTTCCTTTGGGTCGTACGACACATACGGGCCACCCATGACGGTGATGACGTTGGGGGCGCGCGTCTTGACGTAGCGCGCGATCTCAGACGAGAGCTTGTGGTTCCAAGGATAGTTTGAGAACCCGATCATGTCTGGCATCTTGCGGTCAATCGCGCCGACGAGGTCCTCGGGGTATTTGAAAAGTTCGAAGGTGTCGTCCGGGTGCTTCTCTTTGGCGTAGGCGGCGACCATTCCGACGTTCAGCGGAAAGCTGTCGTTGGAGATGGTGATCGTAACGTGGGTCAGATCAGCCAGATAAACCAGCGCCATAAGGTTCCCCCACATTGCGGGTGCCGCAATGCGATACGTCAAATCAAAGGAAGATTAACCACCGGTTGACCCTGCCGGTCAACGGAATGTAATCCGGTCTACACTGAGAGCGGTGCACTTCCCTTAACGCTAGCATTCGCAATGGCTTAAGTCGTCCGCAGGGCCGAGTCGGGCCTACAGCAGCTTGCGCGTCCGCAACTCGTCGATCACTCGCTGCGCCGACACGTCGGCGCTTTCCTGCGCCGTGAGCAGCCGGATATCGGGCCGCTCCGGGGCTTCGTAGGGCTGATCCACGCCGGTGAAATTCTTGATCTGGCCGGCCAATGCCCGTTTGTAGAGGCCCTTGGGGTCACGTGCGACGCAGACATCGAGGGGCGTATCGACGAAAATCTCGATGAACTCGCCCGGAGCCATTTCGCGCAGCATGCGGCGTTCGGCGCGGAACGGCGAGATGAACGAGCACAGTACGATCAGCCCGGCTTCGGTCATCAGTTTGGCGACCTCGCCGATCCGGCGGATGTTCTCGACGCGATCCGCATCGGTGAAGCCGAGGTCCTTGTTCAGTCCGTGACGGACGTTGTCGCCGTCGAGCAGGACGGTATGCGCGCCAAGTGCATGCAGCCGCGTCTCGACCATGTTGGCGATGGTCGACTTGCCGGCGCCGGAAAGACCAGTGAACCAGAGGATGGCAGGGGTCTGATGCTTGATCTGCGCACGCTCGCTCTTGGTGATCGTGATGTCCTGGTGATGGATGTTGGCGGCGCGGCGAAGCGCAAATGAGATCATGCCGGCCGCCGCGGTCTCGTTGGTGAAACGGTCGATCAGGATGAAGGCGCCTGTGTCGCGGTTGTCCGCGTAGGGGTCGAAAGCGATCGGCGTGGATGTCGCGAGGTTGCAAAACCCCACCTCGTTAAGCGACAGCGTCTTGGCCGCGTGCTCGGCCAGCGTGCTGACATCGACGCGGTGCTTCAGCTCGGTCACGGAGCAGGGGACAATCTGCGCGCCGGCCTTCATCAAATAGGAGCGACCGGGCAGCAGCGGATCGCTGCTCATCCAGATGATGCGGGCGCCGAACTGGTCCGCAACCTGCGGGCGGTCCTTCGGAGCAGCCAGCACGTCGCCGCGGGCGATGTCGAGTTCGTCCGCAAGTGTCAGAGTGACCGCGTCTCCCGAGCGCGCGACGTCGAGATCGCCGTCCATCGTGACGATGCGTTCGACCCGGCTGCTGCGCCCGGACCGCGCGACCGCGATTTCATCGTTGGGCCTGATCGTGCCGCTCGCGATGGTTCCGCAAAAGCCGCGGAAGTCGAGATGCGGCCGGTTGACCCATTGTACAGGAAAGCGGAACGGCAGCGTGTCCCGCTCGCTTCCGATGTTCATGCTTTCGAGCGTGCCGAGCATATCGCTGCCGTCGAACCATGGTGTGCGTCCACTCTTCGACGAAAGATTGTCACCGAAGCGTGCAGAAATCGGAATCGGCGTAATGGTCTTGTATCCAAGCGGCTTGGCGAACGCGGCAAACTTCGACGTGATGTCTTCGAACACGGCCCGGTCGAATCCGACAAGGTCCATCTTGTTCACTGCGAGGATCACATGCCGGATACCGAGCAGCGAGACGATGATGGAATGGCGGAAGGTCTGTCTCAACAGTCCCTTGCGCGCATCGACCAGGATTACCGCGACATCGGCATTGGACGCGCCGGTCGCCATGTTGCGTGTATACTGCTCGTGGCCCGGCGTATCGGCCACGATGAAGGAGCGCTTCGGCGTTGAGAAATAGCGGTAGGCCACGTCGATGGTAATGCCTTGCTCGCGCTCGGCCTCGAGGCCGTCGAGCAGAAGCGCATAGTCGATATCGTCGCCGACCGTGCCGTGCTTTTGAGAATCGCGTGCGAGTGCCGAAAGCTGGTCCTCGAAGATTAGCCGGTTCTCGTAGAGCATGCGGCCAATGAGCGTCGACTTGCCGTCGTCGACCGAACCGCAGGTCAGGATGCGCAGCGCCGGCAGCAGGCGAGGGTCCGACGACGCGGACGCGCCGGATGTCTCCAGCAGGGCGGCGGGGCGCTCGCTCGACATCAGAAATAGCCCTCTCGCTTCTTGCGCTCCATCGAGCTCGATTCATCGTGGTCGATGAGCCTGCCCATGCGCTCCGAATGATTGGAGGCGAGCATTTCGGCGATGATCTCGTCGAGCGTTGCAGCGTCGGAGCGGATCGCGCCAGTGAGCGGATAGCATCCGAGCGTACGGAAGCGCACTTGCTCCATCCTTTGCGCTTCGCCCGGCTGGAGCGGGAGGCGGTCGTCGTCGACCATGATCAGCGTTCCCTCGCGCTCGACGACGGGACGCGGCTTGGAAAAATACAGCGGAACGACCGGGATATTCTCGGCACGGATATATTCCCATACGTCGATCTCAGTCCAGTTGGACAGTGGGAACACCCGCATCGACTCACCCGGGTTGATGCGGGTGTTGAAGATGTTCCACAGCTCGGGCCGTTGGTTGCGCGGGTCCCAGGCATGCGCAGCGGAGCGGTGGGAGAAGATCCGTTCCTTCGCCCGGCTCTTGTCCTCGTCGCGCCGTGCGCCGCCGAAGGCCGCGTCGAACTGCCACTTGTCGAGCGCCTGCCGCAACGCCTCGGTCTTCATCACGCGCGTATGGACCGACGATCCGGAAGCGACAGGAGAGATGCCCTGCGCGACGCCGTCCGGGTTGGTGTGGACCAGAAGCTCCATGCCGACGCGTGCCGCGGTCTGATCGCGGAACGAAATCATTTCCCGGAATTTCCAGGTCGTATCGACATGCAGCAGCGGGAACGGCGGCTTCGCCGGAAAGAAGGCCTTGAGCGCGAGATGCAGCATCGCGCTCGAATCCTTACCGATCGAATAGAGCATGACCGGCTTGTGAAACTCGGCCACCACCTCGCGGATGATATGGATGGCTTCCGCTTCGAGGCGCCGCAGTCGAATAAGGCTGTCACGCCAAGCCATCGGCGGGCTCTTAACCATTGGGCGGTTCATGGATCAGGGATTAGTCCAGCAGGGTAATCCAGGCAACCGAAAACCCGATTGTTGCGATTCAAGGCCAATTGCGGATGCCGCCGAAGCGCGTGACGAGCGTTGGGATTCACCAAACTTGTCACGGGCCCCCCGGCCGACTAAGTTCGCGCCAAATCAATGGAGCGCGGCATGGTTTCGCTTGCTTCGGGTTCGAATTTTATGAAGTCTTGGCGGCGCGAAGGCGCCGGCCGCACCCTGACATCGACGTTCGGCAAGATCGGGCTGTCTCTGCCTGCGAGCCGTACATTGGCGCGCGCGACCAAGATTTCGCTCTCGCCGATGGACTACGTCACGCGCCGCACCGGTTCGGGGCCTCCGCGAAGCTCCGCGTGTCGAAGGACAAGGACTATGCCTTCCTGACCCACGACCAGGTCCCGGCGCTGGACGCCTTGAAGCACCATTGCGAGGCAATGTTCGAGCGCCAAAAGGAAACGGTGCTGGCCGCAACCAAGGCGCCGCATTCGCTGTTCTCCTACAACAAGACGCCGGATGGGCCGGAGGTCGTGCAGGTCGACGAGATGCGGCCGATCGTCGACTTCCTGTGCCACCCTGATCTCGTTTCGATGGCGGTTGACTACATCGGCGAGATGCCCGTGCTGGGCAACATCTGTCTGTGGTATTCGCGGACCGGCTCCGAGCGTCTTGGACCCCAAAACATTCATCGCGACATGAACTGCAAGCGGCAGCTTCATGTCGTGATCCCGATCCGCCCGATCGACCAGGGAACCGGGCCGTTCACATTCTGGCCCGGCGACAAAAGCTGCGAGGTGATCGAAAAGATCAATCACTTCTATGGCCGTTTCGAGGACGATGAGTTCTTCAATCTCGCCGGCCGAGACCAGATGATCCCGTTCACCAGCGAGCGTGGAGCGGCTCTTGCGATCAATCCATATGCCTGCTTCCATTTCGGCGGTCGTGCCGAGACTACGCCGCGTTTCGTGCTGATCTGCTCGTATACTTCGCGCTTCGAAAATGCGGAGGAGGGGCTTGGCACTTACCGGCTGGTGAACCGCGGCAGATTTTCCGACGGCAGCTCGCTCCGGCGGAAACTTTTGAACCTCTGACCTGGAGGCCCTGACCGGTCGGCGATTCAGGCGCCTTGCCGATATGAGACCGGCGAGGCGGTAGCCTGCCGCAGCGCGTATGCAAGTGCGGCTCCCAGCAAATGCCAGATCGAGCGCGGGTAGAGCATTTCGTGGATCGACGACTCCACGGCGGAACACGATCAGAATCAGAACAAGCAGTCGGGCTGCCGTGTCATCTTGCGGGCGCACCCATTTCGTCCACAGGGTCCGGATAGCCGGTATCGAAAGTCCAGAAATCCGATCAGCCCCATTTCGGCGAGCAGCCATACCGCAAAGATCGCAAAAAATAGCAATGGCGCCGAACGCGCCAGCTTTACGAATGGCTATTTATCCTTGGGAGCGAATGCCCGCTGCGGCAGTTTTGCGTTCGATCAGGGACCGGTAAAGTCCATCATACTGCTCTACACACTGTTCGATCGAAAATCGCTCCTCGGCTCGCTTGCGTGCAGCTTGGCCCATCCGTTGCCGCGCAGCCGGGTCAGAAACGAGGCTTAGCATGGCCTGACCAAGCGCTGCCGGATTTCGCGGCGGCACGATCAGGCCGGTCTCCGCGTGCACGACGGACTCGGCGTTGCCGCCGACGTCGGTCGCCACCATTGGCAGGCCTGCAGCCATGCATTCGAGGATAGCATTCGCAAACCCCTCCTGGTGCGAGCAGAGAATCCCTATGTTGGCGCCCTTGAGCAGTGATTCTACGTCGGTCCGTTCGCCGAGAAAGCGGATGTGTCCGGTTAGGCCTAGGCTTTGGACCTGAGCCTCAAGCTTGCTCCGGATGCCGTCGTCGCGGCCGACACACAACAGGGTCCACTGCTCCGGCATCTGCCCTTGGACGGCGGCCAGCGCGTCAATGAGATCGCTGTGGCCTTTGTAGGGGATCAGATTGGCGACGATGATGAGGACAACCCCCGGCGGCGCGCTGGATCCATCCGCGCCGGTCGCCCGAGCCCGATCGATGCTGCCAATGTCGATGCCGTTGTAGATGACACTGACCTTGCCGCGCGCGCAGCCCTCGACATCGACCAGTTGATCGAATACAGCGCGCGAGTTGCCCAGAATCGCGTCCATCCGGCGGTGCAAGAACCGTTCGAGCCGGGCGAGGATGGGATGTTGCGCCTGATAGAGATTGAGACTCCGCCGGCTCATGACCAGCGTCGGCACGCGCATGAGCCACGCCAGCGGCGCTCCGATCACATAAGCCAGCGGAAGAAAAAAATGAACAATCTGCGGCCGTTCGAGCAGCAGGATTTTCAGAAGCTTCAGGCACGATGCGAACAGCCCCAGGGGCTTTCCGAAAAAAGTCTGCCGCGATCCGCCGTCCCATGGCGGGCCGATGACGGCAACACCCGCGCGTTCGACCACGTCCGCCTGAACGCCGCGCCGGCTGATGCAATAGATCGTGGGCTCCCATCCGAGCTGTTTCAGCCTCGGCGCGACCAGCGATAGGTGACGCTCCGCCCCGCCGAGGTCGAGCGATCCGATTATGTAGAGAATTTTCTTTTGCGGCACCTGTCGATCTCTGCGATCCGTTCGGAGTGATGGTTGGTGCTTCGATGCTCTCTTCGGGCGCTAGGCGCAAAAGCTTACTTGGGCAGCACCGTAGGAGCGTGACGCTCCCACTCTTCCAAACTCATGGCGCGGTCATCGATCATGAGATCGAAGTAGGGCTTGCCAAATAGAAGTTCGTGGTAACGGACGCCCCAGGCATTCATCTGCTGCTCGGTAATCTCCCGGCAATCCCGGCTGGTTACCGTTCCCCGCGCAGTGAACAGCACGATCTTGTGTCCGACATCATAGAGAGCATTTATCTGTGCGATCGTGCGGCCGATCGGCATCGCCTTCTCGTATTCGCCGTGTGTGTTTGTGCAGATCACTCCATCGACGTCGAAACAGTAGGTCTTATGTTCCGTCACGATTGTCCCCAGTGGCGTCGTTGGATCGTGTCGCCGGAATGTTTCTGTTCGTTCCTGCGGGGGCCGTCAACAGTGTTGCCTGTCTATCTTCGCACCGCGCCGTTGGGTCATGCTGGCCATGCTTCATCACCGCGAGGTCTTCGATCCAACTGCCCGGGCGCAGCACGCTCAGTCTCTGAATGTCGGATGCGTTTGCTGGTTGATCGCCCGACCGGATACGGTTTTGTCCATCATGGTAAAATGCTAACCATGGCAATGGTTTGTCGTCGACAAATCAAGGTCGCTGAGCTGTTTGTACTGCGCCTCAATTGACCCCCTGGCTCTCCTTACGTTATGTTCACAAACTGAACACGGAGACGACGGAAGGCCATGGCCGGGGCGGAAGAACAGATTGTCCACCGTCTGTTGACGGCGATCGACAACGACGCAGGGGTCTCGCAGCGTCGGCTTTCGACCGACATGGGAATCGCGGTTGGCTCGGTCAATTGGTATGTCAAACGTTGCCTCAGCAAGGGCTTAATCAAGCTCAAGCATGCTCCGGTCAAGCGTTATCTCTATTATCTTACGCCCAAGGGTTTTGAGGAAAAGTCGCGGCTGACCGGGGCTTATCTCCAGCGCTCGCTTGAATTGTACCGGCAGGGTCGGCACGAGTGCTCGGAAGTTCTCAAAGATTTCGTCGCGCGTGGAAAGGTGCGGGTCTTTCTCGCCGGCGACGGCGATTTCGCGGAGATCGCGTATCTGACCAGTTTGAGCACGCCGATTCAGATTCGCGCGGTAATCGATAATGTCTCGGGGCGGCCGTCTTGCGCTGGTGTGCCGGTGTTCTCCTCGCTTGCGGACGCTATGAATGCGACGGGAGGAGGTAGCCCCGATGCAATACTGCTCACCGATCTTAGCCGCCCGCGCCGCTGTTACGCAGCGATTGCCGAACAGGCCAGCGAGATCGGATTGAGCCTGGACGCCATCCACGTTCCGCGTGTGCTGAACTTCAGGCCGCAACATGATTGACGTCGCCGCCCATAGCTGGATCGTCGCCAGCACGCATCCGCATAAAGAGCTTATTGCGCTCGACAATCTCGAGCGTCAGGGCTTCAAAGTTTATTGCCCCAAGATCCGAAAGCGCATCAGCCACGCCCGGCGCCTGCATCAGGTGATCCGTCCGCTGTTTCCCGGCTACATTTTCATCCGCCTCAATCCGGAGTACCAGCAATGGCGCTCGATTGGCTCGACCTTCGGCGTTCGAAACCTGATACGCTTCGGCGACCGGCCGGGCACCGTTCCCGACCAATTTGTGGAACGACTGCGCGCGACCGAACAGCAGGGCGTCGTTGCCGTGCCAAGCGCCCGTGACAGCTACCGGCCTGGTGAGAAGGTTCGCCTGCGCGAAGGCCCTTTTGAGGGCCTAATCGCAACGGTGCTGGCGGTGAGCGAATGCGACCGGGTGGTGGTGCTCATGGATCTCCTGCGCCGCAGCGTACGCGTCAGGCTTGCGATCAATGAGGTTGTCCCGGCTTAAGGCGTCCGCCGACCCGGCTTCTTGCGGCGATTGCTGGAGTATGACCACAAAACCGCGTCTTTGCGATAAGTTCCTCTGTTTCGCCGCGGGCAATCATCGACCGATGGATCGGATGGCTGATGCTCTTCAGCTCCTATGATTTTCTGTTGTTGTTTCTGCCCACCGCGGTTGTTGGATTTTATGCGCTTGGTCGCCTCGGCGGCGCAATGGCCGCGCTCGTCTGGCTGCTGCTCTGCTCATTCTTCTTCTACGGCTGGTGGAGCCCGGCTTTCCTTTTTCTGCTGATTGCATCCTGCGCCGTCAACGCCGCGCTTGGTTACTATCTCACAAGTACGCAGGCACCGCGCGGGTCGCGCCGCTCGGTCGCCGCGCTCGGCATCGCCTTCAATCTCGGGACGCTGATCTATTTCAAATATGCCGGCTTCATCGCATCCAATGTCGAAGCCGTCACTGGTCGTCACTTCGATCTTGGGTCGATCGTGTTGCCGCTCGGTATTTCATTCTTCGTGTTTCAGAAGATCGCGTTCCTCGCCGACGCTTATCGGAACGAGGTCGAGGCGTTCTCCATCCGGCGGTTTTTTCTGTTCGTGTTCTTCTTCCCGCAGCTCATTGCGGGGCCCATCGTTCATCACCGCGAGATCATGCCGCAGATGAACGAGCAGCTCGGCACCCGCGTCGATTGGGCCGGGCTCGCCATGGGGCTGACCATCTTCATCGTGGGGCTGTTCAAGAAGACGGTCATCGCCGACGGCATCGGGCCCTACGCCACGTCGGTGTTCGACGCGGCCGCGAGCGGGACAAACGTACCCTTCGTCGAGGCATGGTGCGGCACGCTGGCCTACACGTTCCAGCTCTATTTCGATTTCTCTGGCTATTCCGACATGGCGATCGGGCTAGCGCTGTTGTTCGGGCTGCGGCTGCCGGTCAACTTTGCCTCGCCCTACAAGGCCGCGAGCCTGATCGATTTTTGGCACCGCTGGCATATCACGCTGTCACGTTTCCTGCGCGATTATCTGTACATTCCGCTCGGCGGGGGGCGGACCGGCACTCCGCGCCGGCTCGCCAATGTGCTGATCGTGATGATGCTCGGCGGCTTCTGGCATGGTGCGGGCTGGACGTTTCTGCTGTGGGGTACGCTGCACGGGATCGGGCTGATCGCGAATCACGCCTGGCGGCTGGTGCGCGGGCCGCGCGGCGGAAGCTCGGTCTGGGCCGGCCGCATCGCCACCTTCATGTTCGTCGCGCTCGCCTGGATTCCCTTCCGCGCCGCCGATCTGGACTCGACGATGCTGATGTTCCGCGGCGTCTTCGGGCTGAACGGCATCGTGTTGCCGGAGACCTATCTGCCGAAGCTCGGCGCAATCGGGGCGTGGGCCGCGACGCATGGCGTCACCTTCGAGACCGGCCATTTGTTCCAGGGCGTGCAGGAGCTGGCCTGGCTTGCGGTTCTGCTTGCCGCGGTCTGGCTGCTGCCGAACACGGCGGAATGGGCGCGCTACTCTCTCGTTCCGGAGCGCGCCGAGGCACCACGCGCCGCCTGGCTGACTTGGCGGCCGACATTGTATTGGGCCGGAGCGGTTTCGGCCGGCGCTGTCGTCGCCTTGCTGCATGTCGGCCGAGGCGGCGAATTCCTGTATTTCCAGTTCTGACGCCGCATGCGCGCCTCCCGCTACCTCATCGCAGTGCTCGTTTCGGCAGGCCTGATCGTGGCGGCCTGCCTGCTTTTTCTCTATCGCGGTGGCGAACTTACGCCGCTTCGCACGATCGCGAGCGAGCAGCAGCGGCACGGCGGGCTCTACGGCACGGCCGTTCATGCCGACACCTACGCCTACAAGTTTGCGCTGGTACAGGCCCGCGAGCCCGATGTGGCCGTGATCGGCTCTTCGCGCGTGCTGACGTTCCGCCAGGAGCTGTTCGGCGCGGGCATGGTCAACATGGGACTAACCGCGAGCTCCACCGAGCAGATGGAAGGCGCGGTGCGCGATCTGCTGCGAACGCGAAAGCCGCGGGTAGCGATCCTCGGCGTCGATCATTACTGGGGCAATCCGGCCTGGGTGCGAACGCTCGACGCGCGCAACTTGCCGGCCCAGAGCCGGATCGTGCCGAACATCATGCTTCCCGTCCAATGGCTACTCGACCGGAAGATTTCGGCCGGCGATTTTTTCGCCGGTCTCGTCGGCACCGTTTCGCTGGTGAGCGGCTCTGCCTATGCCTGGGGCTGGAGCGCGATCAGGACCGGCGACGGCTTTGCCGCCGACGGGTCCTACGTCTATGGCGCGACGCTGTACGGTCGGTCGCCCGCGGCCGATCCGCAATTTCGCGACATTCTCAGTCGCGTGACCGGTGGCCGTGCGCAGTTCGCCTATGGCGATGCGGTGTCGGAGCCTGCGGCCGCTGCCTACGATCGCACGATCGCATTACTGCGCGATGCCGGCGTTCGTGTTGTCGTGCTCATTCCGCCGGTTGCGCCCGTGGTGTACCGCGAGATCGCCGCGCGCCGGACGTCCGGCTATCGCTACATGCAGCCGTTCCTCGACCGGATCGCGCGATCGGGCGTGGCGGTGTTCGACTATCTCGATCCTTCGGCGTTCGGCGGCCTGCCTTGCGAATTCGTCGATGGGTTCCACATCGGCGACGTTGGCGCGGCGCGGATGCTTAAAACGATGAGCGGCGCGCTCGGGCCCGGCACGATCGATGGCGGGCGCGTGGAGGAGGCCATCACCAGGCGCGCCGGTTACGCGAGCCTCGACGACCGCTTCGCGCGCCTGGGCGAGCGGGAAACCGACTTTCTGGGGCTCAGATGCGCCCGCTGAACGGTGCAGGACAGGGGCCTTTCGAGAGCGCAGAGTGGGTGTTGCTGTCGGCCAGCTGGAGCTACTTCATATCGTTAACGCGCGGTCGGTGACCGCGAAGAATGGCCCCGCAGCGACTTTCCCAGACACGTCCCAAACTTGACGTTCAAAAGCTGAACATGGTACGTCACCTTGCCTTGGTGACCCCCTTTGTCACCCGGACTGCGGTAGCTATTCGGGCCTGCTTGTCGGATTTGGCCTGAAGCCGCAGAGCCCTCAAAAACCTCAACAATAGAGCCCGATCTTGCATAAATTGCTGCCAGGCGGCGCGTTGGCTCGGGAGTACGTGGATTTCACCGGCTGCTCCGTCCTGATCACCGGCGGAACCGGTTCGTTTGGGCAGCTTTGCACCCGGACCATCCTCCGAAAGTTCACCGATGTGCGGCTCGTCGTGCTGTCGCGAGACGAGCACAAGCAGTACGACATGGCGCATGATCTGGGTGCTGACAGCGCGCGCGTGCGCTTCTTCATCGGCGACGTTCGCGACGGCGGCCGCCTGAAGATGGCGATGCGCGACGTCGACTACGTGATCCATGCGGCCGCGCTCAAGCACGTGTCGATCGCCGAATACAATCCTTTCGAGTGCATCCAGACCAACGTCATCGGCGCCGAGCAGGTGGTGCAGGCTGCGATCGCAAACAATGTCAAGAAGGTCATCGCGCTCTCGACCGACAAGGCGGCCAACCCGATCAATCTCTACGGCGCGAGCAAGCTTGCCTCCGACAAGATATTCGTCGCGGCCAATAGCCTCGCCGGCAAGGACGGCACCCGCTTCGCCGTCGTCCGCTACGGCAACGTGGTCGGCTCGCGCGGCAGCGTGGTGCCGTTTTTTCAGCGGCTGATCGATCAGAAGGCCACCGAGCTGCCGATCACCGATCCGCGCATGACGCGATTCTGGATCACGCTCGATCAGGGCATCGACTTCGTGCTGTCTTGCTTTGCGATGATGCGCGGCGGCGAGATTTTCGTGCCGAAGATTCCGAGCATGAAGGTCGTCGATCTCGCGACCGCGCTCGCGCCGCAGCTCGGAACCAAGATCGTCGGCATCCGGCCGGGCGAGAAGCTGCATGAGGTCATGGTGACGACGGACGACTCGCGCACCACGGTCGAACTCCCTGACCGCTACGTGATCGAGCCACAGTTCAGCTTCTGGTCGAGCTCCCGGCCGACGCTGCCGGGAGCCAAGCCCGTCGCCGAAGGCTTCAGCTACGCGAGCGACAACAACAGCCAATGGCTCGACCTCGAAGGTATGCGCAAGCTTCTTGCCCCGGCGGTTCGCTCCGCATGAGCGGCGTGCTGCCCTACGGCAGGCAAAGCGTCAGCGAGGACGACATCGCCGCGGTTGTGCGCGTGCTGCGCTCGGACTGGCTGACCCAGGGGCCGCTGGTCGAGGACTTCGAGGCGGGCATCCGCAATGCGACCGGCGCGGCCCACGCTGTCGCCTGCAACAGCGGCACCGCGGCACTGCATCTGGCCACGATGGCGGCCGGCTTGCGCGAAGGTCACGCAGCAATCGTGCCGGCGATCACCTTTGTCGCGACGGCAAACGCGGTGCGCATGACCGGCGCGGAGGTCGTGTTCGCCGACGTCGATCCACAGACTGGACGAATGGACGCGAGCACACTCGAAGCGGCGTTCGCGCGTGCTGGGGCCGGCAGCCAGAAAATCCATGCGGTGCTGCCGGTGCATCTGGGTGGCGCGGCGTCGTCGGTGGCGGAGATCGCAGCCGTGAGCGGCCGCCGCAACGCGATGGTGATCGAGGATGCGTGCCACGCGCTCGGCGGCAGCCATCCCGACTCGCGGGGGCGGACGGTTCCGGCCGGCTCCTGTAGCGATAGCGCGATGGCCTGCTTCTCGTTTCATCCGGTCAAGCCGGTGACGACGGCGGAGGGCGGGGCGGTCACGACCAACGACGCGGTGCTCGCGGCACACATGCAGCGCTTGCGCAGCCACGGCCTGAACCGGCAGCCGGACCTGCTGGAAAATCGCGCGGAAGGTTTCGCTGCGTCGGGCGAGGTCAATCCCTGGTACTATGAGATGCCCGAGATTGGCTGGAACTATCGCATCAGCGATATCCAGTGCGCGCTGGGCGTGTCGCAGCTCGAACAGCTCGTAGCCTTCCGCAGCCATCGCGATGCCCTGGCGCGGCAATATCGCCGCTTGCTCGCGCCGCTCGTGCCCTCGATCGTTCCGGCGCCCGAAGCGGAGGGCGTGCAGTCGGGCCATCATCTGTTCGTCGTGCTCATCGACTTCGATGCGCTGGGCCTCACACGGGCTCATGTGATGAAGGAGCTTCGGCAGCAGGGCGTGGGCACACAGGTTCATTACATTCCGGTGCCGTGGCAGCCATATTATGCAAGCCGCTACGGCAAGGGCGACTATCCGGGCGCCGCGCGCTACTACCGCCGCTGTCTTTCGCTGCCGCTGTTTGCGACGATGGGCGAAGCCGATGTGCCTCGCGTCGTCGAAACTCTGGCGAAGGTGCTCAAGCTTCAATGATGCTGCGGCGGCCACTCGCCGATGGCGCGGTGATGCTGAACGCGCTTGATGCGTCCGCCGCCGAAGGCCCGTATCTCGGATGGATGCACGACGCCGAGATCGGGCGATTTCTCGAATCCCGCTTCAGTTCGCATTCGGTTGAAAGCCTTGCCCGATTTATCCGTGCGTCCAACGCCGCGCCCAATATCCTGCTTGCCGGAATTATCCTCGACGGGTGCCACGTCGGGAACATCAAGTTGACTTTGGATCATCATCATCGGCGTGCCGAGATCGGTATCGTCGTCGGCGACCGCGAGGTCTGGGGCCGCGGCGTGGCGCGCACGGCGATCAGGCTCGTCTCCGCGCACGCGTTCGACGAGCTTTCGATGAGCAAGCTTTCGGCGGGCTGCTACGCGGATAACATCGGTTCGATCCGCGCCTTCGAGGCGGCGGGATTTCACCGAGAGGCGGTGCGGCCGGGGCACTATATCTGCGACGGCAGGCGCGTCGACGGCGTCTATTTGGCGCGATTCATTGCGGGCCATGAGGGCCAGGCGTGAGCCCGCGGCGCATCGGCGTTCTCGGTCTCGGTTCGATCGGGATGAGGCATGCGAGAAATCTCGCGCGGCTCGGCTGCGATGTTCTGGGCCACGACCCATCGGTGGACGCGTCGCGCGCGTTCGAAAGCGAATTCGGCCGCGCGGCGACAGCCAGCCGCGAACAAGTGTTTGCGGAGTCGAGCGCCGTCGTCGTGGCGACGCCGAACCGCTTTCACCTTGACGATATTCGCGACGCCATCGTCGCGGGAAAGCCTGCGTTGGTGGAGAAGCCGCTCGGCCACGATGCCGAGCTTGCGGCGCACCTCGTCCGGCTCGCGGCCGCGCGCGGCGTGATGCTCGCGGTGTCTCACAATCTGCGTTTCAGGCCGGTGGTGCGGCAGGTGAGAAAACTTCTGGACGAGGGCGTGATCGGCAAGCCGGCATGGGCGCGGTTTTGTTGCGCTTCGTGGTTGCCGGACTGGCGGCCGGGTCGCGATTACCGGACCAACTACGCGGCCGATCCGGAGACCGGCGGGGTCATCTTCGATTCCATTCATGAATTAGACCTCGCCGTCCATTTGCTCGGTTCGGCCGCACTCCGGAGCGCGGCCGCCCAGCGCACCGGGCTTCTCGATATCGCCTCGGAAGACCTCGCGGATATCGTGCTGGATCACGAGAGCGGCTGCCAGACCGCGGTGCACCTCGACTACGTGACCCGGCCGCGGCGGCGCGTGCTGGAGATCGGCGACCCCGGCGGGGCGTTGTTCGCCGACCTGCGCACGGGGAATGTGAAGGTCACAGGCATCGACGGCACCGTTCGCGCCGACGAGACGCAGCCTTTCGATCCGAATGGCGAATACCTCGCCGCGATGCAGGATTTCCTCGATGCCTCGAACGGGGCGGGGAAGCCCGAATGCCCGGCTGCCGACGCGCTCGAAACGCTGCGTCTTGCTTGTGCGGCGCGCGGCATGGCCGGGCTGCCGCAGTCCAATTCGAGCAAGGCCTCGCGGCAGGGCGTGAGCCACTAGCCCTTTGTGGCGCTGCCAGGCGCCGATTGACCAGCAATCCGATAGATTGAACCGAAGAGAAGAAAGGGAGACCGAAATGCTCGGAGCCGCCAACAAGCCCGTTCCGGCCAAACAGCAGTTCGACATCATGGATTATCCCACCAACGGCTGCGCCGACCTTGGCGTCGTCATCGATCCGAAGGAGTGCGCGAAACTGCGCGACTACATCGACAAGAACCGTCCAGTCGGCAAGCACATCTTCTACGAGTCGAAGGCCGAGTTCGAGGCGAGCGGGCGGTGGCAGAACTACGCACCGGGTACGCGCGATCACAACTTCCTGCTGCGCAAGGAGATCGATCTCTCGTTCATCGAGTCAAATCCCACATTCGTGCGCTACATGCAGCAGCTTTGCGGCAGGGATTACCAGATCTTCAAGAAGTCGATCATCCGGTCGATGCCGCGCTGGGCGATCCCGGACTGGTGCGTTGCCACCGTGGAGGACGTCGGCCGTCCGAACATGAATCCCTACATCAGGGATGAATTCCAGGACGTTCAGTTCTTCTTCTTCACCGACTTCCATCAGGACAAGACGCGTCCAACCTCCGACTTTGTGACGGTCTATGTCTATCTCGACGAGGTCGACGAGAAGTATTCCGCCCTGAAGATTTTGACTGAGAGCCACGTGCTCGGCATGACCGGCTATCCTCACTCGATCCGCTCGTCGGCCAAGCCCGGCCGCTACTTCTACTCCGACAACATCGGCAACACGATCGAGTGCGGCCTGAAGACCGTCACTGGCGAGGCGGGTTCGATCTCGATCTTCCATTGCATGACGCTGCACGGCACCGGCCTCAACGACAGCTCGAACCCGCGCATCTCGCTCCGGTACCTGCTGACGAAGAGCACGGGGAACACCGAGGTGACGCTACACGATCGCGCCAACGACAAGATCGTCGGCCCGAAAATGATGTTCCCCACCCGCTACGACGTGAACGTCGACGGCTCGTTCAAGAAGACCGGATCTTCGCTGATGTCACTCGGTCTCGGCTGACCGGGCAGCTTGACGCGGGCGGTTACGGCGGGCAGCGCGTTGTGGGCTTTTCGGGTTGCGTCGCGTCCGGAAGACGGCGGAGGGCATGTCGTTCGCTGTCTTGTGCTCGCGGACGCGCTCGCGGCGCTAGGCCATCGGGTGACGTTCGTGCTGGATGAGAGTGGCATGCGCTGGAAGGCGGACATCGCCGGGCGGGGACACGATTGTGTCCCGGCCTCGGCGGCCATGCCGGACAACAACGCGGGAAGCCTGCTCGATGGCTATCATTTCGGCGAAGCCGAAATCGCATCGTGGCGCGAGCGGTCGCGTGTGCTGGCGGCAGTGATCGATCACCAGGATATCCCGCGCTGGGCCGAGGTGGTCGTTGCACCAGGTTTGCCGGCCGGTGAGGGCGGCTCTGGCCCGGCGATTGTCATGGCCGGGCTCGAATATGCGCTGGTCGACCCGCGGTTCGTTCGCACCGAGCCGCGCTCGATTTCGAACAAGGTCATGAACGTGCTCGTGAGCTTCGGCCAGCGGGACTCGAAGAATGCGACATGCCTCGCACTCGACGCGCTGGAGCAGCTCGCCGAGATGCAAGACCGGGGAGCCACGATCGTAGCCGCGCTCAGCAGCTCGGCGGTGCATTTTGCGACGGTCGAACAGCGAGTGCGCGCGTTGCCAAACGTCGTATGCGCGGCGGATGCGGATATGGCGAAGTGTTATGCGCAGGCCGATCTCGTCATCGGCGGCGGCGGAGTGGGCCTGCTGGAACGGATGGCCGCGGGGCTGCCGTCGGTGTCGGTCGTGCTCGCCGGGAATCAGAAGCCGCAGATCGCGCTGTGCGCCGAGGCTGGCGGCACGCTCGATGCGGGTTCCATCGACGGTCTCCACGCAGCGGGCCTCGCGGACGCGATCGGATCCCTAGTGCGCTCGCCGGAGCGCCGCGCGGCGATGAGCGCCGCCGCCCGCCGCGCGGTCGATGGCGCGGGTGCACGACGTGTGGCCAGAACCATGTCGGAGCGGGCCGGTGTCCACTAGCGGTGCGGCGATGGAAATGCAGTTCGGCAAGTTGCGTATCGGCGACGGCCGGCCTGCGATGGTGATCGCCGAGATCGGCATCAACCATGAAGGCTCGGCTGAAACCTGCGCCCGGATGATCGAGGCCGCTGTGAAGGCGGGCGCCGACGCGGTCAAGTTGCAGACCTCCGATCCCGACGAACACTATTTGCCCGGCACGCCGTCCTACGAACTCTATGTCAAGGCAAGGCTTCGGCCCGACGAAACCGCCGCCATGTTCGCGCTCGCGAAAAAGCTCGGCGTGGAGGTCTTCACTACCTGCGGCGACGTGACGACGCTGGAACTGATCGAGTCGCTCGACCCCACGGCGCACAAGATTTCGTCGGGCATGCTGGTCAACCTGCCGATGATACGCAGGTTCGGCAGAACCGGCCGGCCGTTGATCTTCTCGTCCGGCATGTCGGAATTGAGCGCCGTCGATGCCGCCGTCGGGGCTGCCCGCGGCTCCGGCGCGAAAGACATCGTCGTCCTGCAATGCACGTCGCTCTATCCGGCGCCTCCGGAAACCCTAAACCTTCGCGCCATCAAGTCGCTGCGGGATCGATATGGCACCCTGAGCGGGCTGTCCGATCATTCGGTCGGCATCGAAGCGCCTGTGTTGGCCGTCGCGGCGGGCGGGTGCGTGATCGAAAAGCATTTCACCTTCGACCGTTCGCGCGAAAGCTTCGATCACGTGGTCTCGCTCGAGACCGACGACTTCGCGGCAATGGTCAAGGCGATCCGTCGCGCCGAAACCATGCTCGGATCGGGCGTCAAGGAGTCGACCGAAGTCGAGCGCGACCGTGCCCGGCAATGGACGCGGCGGCTCGTGGCGCGGCGCGACATCAAGGCCCGGCAGCGGATCACCGAGGATGATCTTGCCATCAAGAGGACGATGGCCGACGCGGCGCGCTCCACGCTGACGTTCGACGAGGCCGTCGGGCTGACCGCCAAGTACGATCTCAGCAAGTTCTCGATCATCTCGCGCGACGATCTGGAGGGTTGAGCGATGACGTCGCAGGGCCAGGTTCTCATCTTCGACACGACACTGCGGGACGGCGAGCAGGCGCCGGGCGCCTCGATGACCGGCGAGCAGAAGCTGCACGTCGCGCGGCTGCTCGATCAGATGGGCGTCGACATCATAGAGGCGGGGTTTCCGATTTCGTCAGAGGGCGCGTTCAATGCGGTTCATTCAATCGCGCGAGAGGTCCGGAATTCGACGGTCGCGGCGCTGAGCCGGGCGGTGCGCGAAGACATCGATGCTTGCGTTCGGGCGCTGGAGCCTGCGCGGCGTAAGCGCATCCACACCTTCATTGCCACTAGCCCGATCCACATGCGCTACAAACTCCAGCTCTCCGCCGAGCAGGTCTATGAACGTGTGATCGACAGCGTCACCTACGCCCGGCGCTTTTGCGACGATGTGGAGTGGTCCTGCGAAGACGGCACGCGAAGCGAGCCAGAGTTCCTGTATCGCTGTTTCGAGGCCGCGATAAAGGCAGGCGCAAGCACAGTCAACATCGCCGATACCGTCGGCTTCACCACGCCTGAGGAGTTCTTCGATCTCATCACGGGCATCCGCGAGCAGGTGCCGGGCATGGAGAAGGTGCGCTTCTCGGTGCATTGCCACGACGATCTCGGCATGGCCGTCGCCAACAGCCTGTCGGCGGTCCGGGCCGGTGCGCGCCAGATCGAATGCACCATCAACGGCGTCGGCGAGCGGGCGGGCAACGCGTCGCTGGAAGAAGTCGTCATGGCGATGAAGGTCCGCGCTGCGGCCTATGGAGTGCGCACCAACGTGAAGACCGAGCATCTGAAGCAGTTGTCGAAGGCGGTCTCGGAATACACCGGCTTTGTGGTGCCGCCGAACAAGGCGGTGGTGGGTGCGAACGCCTTCGCCCACGAGTCGGGCATCCATCAGCACGGCGTGATCATGAATCGCAACACCTACGAGATCATCGATCCGGCCGAGGTCGGCAGCGGCGAGTCGTCGCTGGTGATGGGGCGGCATTCCGGCCGGCATGCGTTGCAGCTCAAGCTGCGCCAGTATGGAGTCGATCTGGGCGGCAACGCGTTCGAAGAGGTGTACCGGCGCTTCAAGCTGATGGCCGATGACCGGAAAGCGGTCAGCGACGGGGAGATTCTCGCGCTGGTCAAAACCCATGCTGGGCTGAACTGAATTCATGCGCCCAGCGTTCAAGATTTGCGTGACCTGTGTCGGCGGCATCCTGATCTATGATTTCATCAAGGCGCTACGAGATGCGGCCGACTACGACGTTCATGTCTTCGGCATCGACTCCGACCTGGTGGCGCACGGACGCCTGCTGTGCGACTCGTTCGACGTCGTGCCGCGCGCTGACCGCGATCCGGCAGGCTGGCTCGTGCGGATGTCGGAATTGATTAAGGTGAATGGGATCGACGGCGTGATCTGCCTGTCCGACAAGGAGGCGAAGATCGCCGCCGAGAACCACGCGCTGTGGCGCGATCTCGGCGTCGAGATGTCGGTCGGTCCGAAGCGCACGGCGGAGATCATGACGGACAAGCTCCATCTCCTCACGACGCTGGCGGAGGGCGGGCTCGACACCGGCGGATTTCTCGCGGTCAATTCGGGCGCAGAGGCGAAGAGCGCGGTGGAGCAGCTCGGCTATCCAGGGACGCAGGTGGTGCTCAAGCCGCGCCGCGAAAGCGGCAGCCGCGGCGTGCTGGTGTGCGACGCCGGCCGAGATTCGTTTGTGCGCTTCTTGGACAACCGGTTATGCGGCGCAGGTCGGCTCGAACACGTCATCGACGTCGCGCAAGCCAACAGCATGACGTTCGAGGATTGCATCGCGGTGCCGTACTGGGACGGCCCGGTGTTCGACGTCGAATGCCTCGTGCAGCGCGGAGTTGTGATCCAGACGGTCGCCCGGCGCAGACAGTTGCGGAACATCTATTCGCCGACCAGCACCGGCCACATCGTGGATATGAACCCGGACGTCGTCCGCTATGCGCACAGGATGTGCGAAATCCTGGGTGTCGAGCGCGCGGCCGACTTCGACATCGTACTCCGCCCCGACGGCAAGCCTACGCCGTTCGACGCAAGCCCGCGCTTCAGCGGCTCGGTGGGCGGCGGCTACTACGCGGGCGTGAACATCATCTCGCAGCTTGTCCGGGTGATGTTCGGACTGCCGCTCGCGGCGTTTTCCATCCGCAACGGCGTGCCGCTGCGGCCGTTCCGCACGCTGACCGCAATTCCCGAAGCCAACTCCGAAATTCTGCTATGACCGCCATGAGCAAGGAGGGTGTGGTTGCGATCGTTCAGGCTCGGATGACGTCCACGCGTCTGCCCGGAAAGGTGCTGGCCGACGTGTGCGGCGCACCGCTACTGCAACGGATTATCGAGCGGCTGAGAATGTGCAGCCTACTCGACGCCATTGTCATCGCCACCACGGTGAACCGTGACGACAATCCAGTCGAGGCGCTGGCCCGCAGGCTCGGCGTTGACGTATACCGCGGCGATGAGGCCGACGTGCTGGGCCGCGTGCTCGCGGCGGCCGAACAGGCGCGCGCCGATATCGTGGTACGGATCACGGCGGACTGCCCGGTGATCGATCCGGGGATCGTCGATGAATGTATCCGCCTGCGCTCCGAGCGCGGGGTCGACTACGCCTCCAACGTCAACGTGCGCACCTATCCCGACGGGCTCGACACCGAGGTGATGCGGATCGACGCCCTGCGCACGGCCGCGCGCGAGGCGCACGACCCGGCCCTTCGCGAGCACGTGACGCCTTATATCCGCGGAATTTTCCCGCATCTGCCGTCCGGAAACTTCAGCCGGGCGGATCTGAAGTTCTGCGCTGATCTCAGCCACGTGCGCTGGACCGTAGACCGGCAGGACGATCTCGACCGGGTGCGCGAGATCTATGCCACCCTCGACGGGCCGTTCGGATGGCTGGACGTGCTGTCGCTGGCAACCAAGCATCCGCACCTCTTGGGCGTGGCCCGAAAATGATGAAGCTCCGGTCCGCCACTGCCGCCGACGCGAAGCTGCTGTTCGAATGGGTCAACAGCCCCTCGAGCCTCACCGGCAAGATCAAGACCAACGGCGCGATCGCATGGGCCGATCACGCCCGCTGGCTGGAGCAACGGCTCAGCGATCCTGGCACGTCGATCTGGATTGGCGAGCGGGGCGAGGCGGCGGTGGGTCAGGTCCGGCTTCAGAAGGCCGAAACCGGCGAATCTTCAGTTTTCGACGTCGATATTTTCGTCGCCGACGGCGCCCGTCGCCAGGGTTGCGCGAAAGAGCTCTTGACCGGGGCGGTCCAGCTGATGGCGCAACGATGGCCGGGGGCGCGGTTACGTGCCAGCGTGCGTGACGACAACAAGGCGTCGCAGGAGCTGTTTCAGTCTTTGGGCTATCGCGTGGTCGGTCGGGAATCCGGCCATCGCGTTTATATGAGTGAGCCGGTGCTGGCGAATGCGAGGGGGCCTGCGCCGAGATCCTTCGCCAAATCCAATGCGCTTTACCGCCGCGCGCTCGAAACGGTTCCGCTTGCGACGCAGACGTTTTCCAAGTCGGCGATGAATTTCGTCGTTGGCGCCGCGCCGCTGTTCCTCGAAAGAGGCGAGGGTGGCGAGGTGTGGGATGTCGACGGCAATTCGTACATCGACTACGTCCTGGGTCTGCTGCCGGTGATCCTGGGTTACCGCGATCCGGATGTGGATCGGGCGATTACGGGCCAGCTCGAGCGCGGTATCAGCTTCTCTCTAGCGACCGAGCTTGAGGCGGAGGTGGCCGAGCTTCTGGTCCGGCTCATTCCGTCCGCCGAGATGGTCCGGTTCGGCAAGAACGGTTCGGACGCCACCACCGCGGCGATCCGGCTTGCGCGCGCCATCACCGGACGCGATCTCGTCGCGGCCTGCGGCTATCACGGATGGCACGACTGGTATATCGGGACGACGACGCGCAATCTCGGCGTGCCGAAGGCGGTGCAGGCCCTGACCAGGACCTTCGCGTTCAACGACGCCGCCTCGCTCGATAAGGTGCTGTCGAGCGAACCGGGCCAATTCGCGGCGGTCATTCTTGAGCCGACCGGAGCGGTCGAGCCGAGCGCATCCTTTCTCAAGGATGTCCAAGAGCTTGCCAGCCGCCACGGTGCGCTTCTGGTGTTCGACGAGATCATCACGGGCTTTCGCGTGTCCATGGGTGGCGCGCAGAAGGTCTTCGGTATCACCCCCGACCTGTCGTGCTTCGGCAAGGCGATGGCGAACGGCATGCCGATCTCGGCCATCGTCGGTCCCCGCGAGCACATGAAGGCGATGGAGAGCATCTTCTTCTCGGGCACGTTCGGCGGCGAAGCGCTGTCGCTTGCGGCGGCGCGCGCCACCATCGAGAAGTGCGAACGTCTCGGCGTGCCTGAGCGGCTCGACGCCCTCGGGCGGCGCCTGATGGCGGCGGCCTCGGAATCGATCGACCGTTGCGGCCTGTCGGAGCTCATGGCCTTCACCGGAGCCGGCTGGTGGCCGCGTCTTGCTCTGAAAGATTGCAGGGACGTCGATCGGATCACGCTTACCAGTCTGATCCGGCAGGAAACGGCAGCCCAGGGATTGCTGATGGGTTCGTCATTCAACCTCTGCCTCGCCCACGACGATCCGCGCATTGTCGACGAAACGACATCGCGCTGGCAGGCGGCGCTGCTGGCTGTCGCCGACGCGCTCGACGATGCCGATCCGGCCTCGAGGGTTCGCGGCGAGCCCGTTCAACCGGTTTTCACGGTCAGAAACTGATATGGCTCGCAAGGTCGCGGCGATCTTCGCTCATCCCGACGACGAGGTGCTCGGCTGCGGCGGCGCCATGGCGTGGCATGCGTCGCGGGGCGACGAGGCGCGGATCCTGCTGCTTGCGACCGGCTTGCGGTCGCGCGGGCCGGCCGGCGATGGCGAGATCGCGCGCCTGCAAGACGAGGCGCGCAAGGCCGCCGAATGTCTCGGTATCAAGTCGGTCGCATTTTCCGATTTTCCGGATAACGCGATGGATTCCGTGCCACTGCTCGACGTCGTGAAGGCCGTGGAGGTGTTCCTGGCGGGTTTTGCCGCCGATACGATCTACACGCATCACGATGGAGACCTGAACGTCGATCACCTTGTCGTTCATCGCGCCGTGATGACCGCGCGCCGTCCGTTGCCCGGTTCGGCACCGTTCGAGATTCTGGCCTGCGAGGTGAATTCATCGACCGAATGGGGACTGCCGTCGCAATCGCCGTTCGTGCCGACCGATTTTCTCGATATCTCCGGCTACGTCGACCGCAAGGCGAAAGCGCTCGAACAATACACTGGCGAAATCAGGCCTTGGCCGCACCCGCGGTCGGTCGAAGGTGTCAAGGCGCTGGCCCGCTGGCGGGGCGCGCAGTGCGGTGCCGAAGCCGCCGAGGCGTATCGGCTGCTGCGACGGTTGCGGCGGCCGTGAATCGGATCCACGTCATGATTCGTCTAGGACGTACATCTTGAATCGGCACGACAGGTTCGCAGACCTCTCCAGGGTCGAGGTCTGCTATTGCGACTCCGAAGCGGCCTGGCGTCTGGCGCTGAAGCAGGGCCTGCTGCCGACCGCAATCGTGCGGTCGAGCAATCCCTCGCTGTTGACGAGCCCGCCGTCCGGGATGTCGGTCGAGCCGGTCGAACGAAGCTGGACGCCCGAGAGAATCGTAGCGGTCGCCGCGTCCGTCGACAGCCTGGTCGGCCATATCCGGACGGCGATCCGGCGTTCGGATTTCGCCCGCTACGTCGATCTCCTGGCGCGAGATGCCTTCGTATGGTCCTACCGTCTGCCTTGGGCAATCACGCTGACCGACGACGATCTCAGTGCGCCGCGCGCGATCATCTCAGTGGACTATGGCGCCGGTCATCCGCACAGCAATGGTCACGCCAAGTGGGGCGAACTGCTGGCGAACAACCCCGATCTCGTGACGCTCAGCTATTCAGCAGCCGACTGCGGCGTCGATTCTGACGATCCGGCCCAATCGCCGACGCGGATGCAGCTTCTGAAGTATTATCCCTTCAGCCACCTCGAATATGCGTTCTGGCGGCGGTTGTGGCTTCTGCTTTCCCGCTCACTGTCGCGCGGCACGCTCTATGTCGGCATCGATAACCCGGCGATCCGCGAGACGCTGGTTCATTTCGCGCGCCGGGGCTACGCGATCTGCGAAACACAGCGTCCCAAGCTCGGCGGCAAACTGGCCGAGGTTCCTACGGAACTGCGGACGCTGCTTACGCCGTTCCTGCGCGATTACCTCAAATCTTGGGTTGGCAAGGATCTGGAAGACATCCTGGTCGCGCTATTCTTCGACGATCTTTCGGCGTCGCTTGGCGGCTTTGAATCGGCCGCGCCGCAGTGGACCCGCACGATCGGCCAATGGAGAGAAAACAACGAAAAGCCGGTCGCACTGTTGTCCAACATCCCGCTGCCGACCGCGATGCTGCCGTTGGGCCGCTGCCTGCGCGAGGCCGGAATTCCGCTCGTGTTGTTCCAGCACGGTCACTCGCGCGAATTGACCAAGTACCTCGAATACAACAAGTGCATTTCGGAGGAGACTTTCGCCGATCTTTTCGTCTGCTTCGACGACAAGGCGAACGAATTCGTCCACGCCAACCGGCACCGGATCGCTTCGGTCATTACGTCCGGTGTTCCGGAGCTGTATCATCTCAACGGGCGCTACGTTGCCGACAGCCAGTGTGGCGAGATCGGCTACATCCAGACCGTCATTCCGATGGGCGGCAGGGCCGCCGCGATTGCTATGACCTGGAGCGATCTGCACAAGGATCGCTTCGAGGCCGAGTTGTTCGAGAAAAGTCTGTCCGGCCTGCCGCACACCGTCACGATCAAGCCGTATCTCGCGCCCGACTATCCCGGAATGCGGAAGTCGGTGGAGATCGTCGAGCGGTCGCCCAACCTCAATCTCTACAAGGGCAGGATGGATCTGCGCTATATCGCCGGAAATTTCCGGGTAATCATCACCTCGCGCGGGACGAGCACGCTCGGCTGGTGCGTGCTTGCCGACCGGCCGATGGTCTATCTCGATCTGCCGCACCAGAATCCGCTCTGGGACGACGCCCGCGAGGCGCTGGAAAAGGCCGTGTTCTATTTCGACATGGCGCAACCGGGTGCGTTTGAGCGGTTGCGCGAATTCCTCTCGCAGCCGCTCGATGTCATCGAACGCGAGTGGCTAAAGCGCGCGGACGATCGCCGCCGCTTCGTGCAACGGTATCTGGACAGCGGTCCGCGCAAGTTCGGCAAGCGCACCTATCTGGGCATCCGAAAATTCATGGCGGGGCGCCGCGCCGCGGCTGCTTCGTCTGCCGATATCGCCGCGGCATGAGCATCCGGCAAAGGATCGCGGAGCGGCTGGCGCCGTACGATCGCGTGGTCGTATGGGGAGCGGGCGGCATGGGAACGAATGCGCTGCGCCGCTGGCTGCCGCTGCACAAAGTCGCCGCCGTGGTTGACAGCAACCCCGCCAAGGTCGGGCTGTTGATCGACGGAATTGCGGTCCGGCCGCCGGCCGCTGTTCAGGAGCTTCGCGCCGGCTGCATTGTGATCTGCACCCACGCCCACGCGCGCGTCCGCGATGCCGTGAAGCAGTCCGGTTTGGATGTGCCAGTGTTCTATATCTACGAGCTGTTCGTGCCAGAGGCGGGGTGGGAAACCATGTCGCCGCTCGAGCAGCTTCAGGTGGACATCGCGGCAACCAAGAATGCGATGTGGCCGCTGTTTGTCCTGCAAAAGCCGCAGATCGCGGTCAACGTCACGTTCCGCGCAGCTCAATGGGCGCGGTCTTCGTCGTGGGGGATCGTTCTCTATCCGCTGCTCTATGTGATGCATTACTTGACGTGCATCGTGTTCTCGATCCAGCTTCCGCTCGACGCGAAAATCGGCCCGGGCCTAATCTTCGCGCACTTCGGGACCATCGTGTTTACCGGGCGCGCAAGAATCGGATGCTTCTTCACGATCTATCACGGCTGCACGGTGGGAACCGACAGCGACGGCGCCGGGCCGGTCATCGAGGACTTCGTCACGCAGTTCGCCGGCTCGCACATTCTCGGAAACTGCCGGATCGGCAACAACGTCCGCGTCGGCGCCAATGCCGTCGTGCTGGGCCTGACGGTCCCGGACGGCGCCTCGGCCGTCGGCGTTCCGGCGAAGGTCGCGGCCTAGCCGGCGGAAGCGCAAGAAAGATCGCCAAAATGCAACTGACCTATTTCGGCAACGCGATGATGCTTCTCAAGGGCAAGCACAGCAGCGTGCTCTGCGACCCCTGGGTCAGCTTCGACCGCACGTCGAAAAGCGGCCTGTTCACGTTTCCCGAATTGAAGCTCACCCGCGACGACGTGAGGGCGCTGAAGCCCAATTTTCTCTACATCACGCACACGCACGAGGATCATTTCGATCCCGCCACACTCGCGCTGTTTCCGAAGAACCAGCCGATCTTGGTTTCCTGGTATCCGGACAACAATTTCACCGAGCGCAACGTCAAGGCGCTGGGTTTTACCGATGTACGCGTCGCCGATCCCGAGAAGGGCCTGCCGCTCAACAACGGCGATCATGTCTGGATCGAGCCGAACGGCATCTACGAGGACGTCGATTCGCTGGCCTCGTTTCAGATCGACGGCTGGAAGATTCTCAACGCCAACGACAATCCCTACGACGAGAACCAGTGTCTCAACTTGAAGAAGCGGTTCGGCCGCTTCGACCTGGCCTGCGTTCCGTTCAGCTTCCAGGGTCCTTATCCCGCCTTCTATGAGAACCTCTCCCCGGACGAGCGGGCGCAGGAGGCGCGCAAGAAGGGGCTTCGGAACTACGACCAGCTTGCAAGCTACATCAAGACGCTCGATCCGAAGCTGTTCCTGCCGTTCGCCGCTGGTGCCGTGTATGGCGGCAAGAAGGCGCTGATGTTTCCAGTCTACGGCGTCGGTACCGCGCACGAGGCGATCGAATACGTCATGCAGCGCCACACCACGTCGGAACCGGTGATGATTTCCGGATGCGGGATCTACGACCTTGCAGCCAAGAAGGCTCTCACGCCGTTTGAGCCGGTGCTCTATGACGACCAGATCGAATACCTGCGCGACATCGCCGGCCGGCCTGGTCCGTTCGACCGCGGCAGCCTGTTTCACATCGAGGCTTCCGAGCGGATCGATCTGACGCCGCTTCTGGCGCGCGCCCGCGAACGGCAGAAGATGTGGCAGGACCGCAAGGAGGTGAAGTCCGACTCCGTATTCTTCATCGATTGCGGGCAGGAATGGCTCTATCGCCTTTGCCTCGGCGATCTCACCGTCGTGCGCGTCAAAGAGGCCGAAATCGCCGACGCCGTTTACGAAATCTTCCGCATGCCCTACAGCCTGCTGGTCGGCATGCTCACCCGCCACTACAACTATTCGAATGTGAAGACGCAGCACATGATGTTCTTCCGCAAGCCCAACATCTTCAATCGCGATCTTCACATCCTGATGAGCTTCCTTCAGCTCTGATGCGTTCGCTGCGAACTGGCCGCCTCAGATCGCTCCCATGAAAAGCACCGCTTCGAAAATCGCTTCTGACAACCTGCGCGTCTTCGCCGTGCTGGTCGAGGTCGCGCGACTCAATCCGATGCGCGTCGTGGGCAGCGTCGCGGCGCTCGTCGTGGTGGCGCTGCTGGAAGGGATCAGCGTGGTCACGCTGCTTCCGCTCCTGACCGTCGTTCTCGGCAAGAGCGGTCCCGATCAGCACGGCATCAACGAGGTTTTCGAAAACGCGATCACATGGACCGGATTCAAGCCGTCGCTGGAGGCGTTCCTGATCCTGCTCGTCGTGGTCGTGCTTCTCAAGACCGCGCTCAACATGGTCGCGACGCTTCAGATCGCGCGGGCCCAGGCCGACACCATCGCCGATCTAAGGACCCGCCTGCTGCGCGGCTTCCTGAACGCGCGCTGGCAGTATTTCGTTTCGCAGCCCACCGGCAAGCTTGCCAATGGGCTCGGCTTGGAGGCGCAGCGCGCGGGTGCGCTTTATGCAGAGCTCTGCGACGTGCTGTCCTCGACGTTCCAGGTGGCGGTCTATGCCGGCGCCGCGGTGCTGGTGTCCTGGCAGGTCACGGCGAGCGCGCTTGCGGTCGGGTTGCTGATGTTTGTTGTCTTGCATGGCCTGATGAAAAAGGCCCGGCACGCGAGCCAGCAGACCACCGAGGTGATGAGCTCGTTCAACACCCGCCTGATCGACAGCCTGAACGGAATCAAGCCGCTGAAGGCCATGGGCGTGGTGCGGCGGCTTGAGCCGCTTCTGAATTTCGAGATCGAGGGTTTGCGGGTCGCGACCACGCGCGCGCTGTTCCTGAAGCAGACGCTGATGGCGGCGCAGGAGGCGGTGCGCATCGTCGCCATCGCCGTGATGATCTACGTCGTCATCCGGTTTGCCGGGCAGCCGATCGAGGCGCTCGCCGTCATTACCGTGCTGTTCATGCGCACGCTGACGGTGATCGGCGGTTTCCAGAAGGGCTGGTATTCGGTCGCGATCTCGGAGGTGCCCTACGCCCACGTCAAGACGATGGCATCCACGGCCGAGGCGCAGGAAGAGCACGGCGGCGGCACGCGCATACCGACTCTCGACCGCGGCATCCGCTTCGAGAACGTCAGCTTCAGCTACGGCGACAGCGACGTGCTGAAGTCCATCGACCTGCATATCCCGGCGGGCCGGTTCACCTGCGTGCTGGGCTCCTCGGGCGCTGGCAAGACAACGCTGCTCGACCTCGCGATCGGTCTCATTCAGCCGACCGCGGGGCGGTTGCTGCTCGACGACCAGCCGCTTCAGGAAGTTGACCGGGACGCCTGGCGGCACTCGATCGGTTACGTGCCGCAGGAGATTTTCCTGTTCCACGACACGTTGCTGTGCAACGTCACGCTCGGCGATCCGGCGCTGACGGCGACGGATGCCGAGCGGGCCTTGCGCAGCGCCGGCGCATGGGGCTTCGTCGAAAAGCTGCCCGACGGCATAAACACGATCGTCGGCGAAAGGGGCGGGCGCTTGTCCGGCGGCGAGCGGCAACGCATCTCGATTGCCCGCGCGCTGGTCAGGAATCCGAAGCTGCTGATTCTGGATGAAGCCACCAGCGCGCTGGACATGGTAACCGAGGCCGAAATCGCCGGACAGTTGCGAATGCTCACGCCCGCCGTGACGCTGCTCGCGATCACCCACCGGCCGACGCTCGTCGACCACGCCGACACAACATTACGCATCGAAAACGGGCGGCTCGAGTTGCGGCGCGCCGATCCTCTCGGTGTTGCGATCTGATGGCGCGGCCAACGCCCAAAGTGCGCCTTGCGGCGATGCTCGGCGAGATCGTGCCGAGGCTGCTGATCCGGTTGGGCTGTGCGCGACTGGCGGCGCAGCTCTGTGCGCGATCGGTGATCGAGCGTCTGGCGGACGGCAGCAAGGTCAAGGCGGAAGCCGTCGACGGCTCCAAGCTCGTGGTGTTGGCGCTGACCGCGTTGAAGTTCCGCGGTGATCTCGATGCGCTCGCCGCCAAGCCCGATATCCGGCTGTTGGAGATGCCGCACGGCTGGCAGATCAGGCTGCTGTTCAGCTTCTATCCTAGGGGCACGAAGTCGAACTTGATCTTCAGGCCGGAGACCAACGCTGTGGTGGGGCGGTGCCAGGAAAAATACCGCACGTTTCTGCGGGTCTTCCTTCGGGAACTGTACAACCGGTTGAACGTCGCCTGCGTCATCGGCGCCGACGTGCGCTATCGCGAAGACATCGATATCGGCGTGGTCTCCAAGGAGGTCGGTGTTCCGTATCTGGTGTTCCACCGCGAGTGCATGCTGGCGTCGAAGGAGCTCTACGACGCGGTGCGGCGTCGCCATAGCTCATGGGGCCGCTTTCCGGGCTCCGCCGTCATCGTTCACAACGAGGTGTCGCGACGTAATTTCGTGGAATCGGGCTTCGTGGAGCCCGAACGCGTGGAGGTCCTGGGCTCCGCCCGGATGGACGAGTTCCTAAGGTTGATCCAGACGGCCGGCCGCGATCCCGCGCCCAACGGGCTGGTGGTTCTGTTCTCCTTTTTCCACCCGATGTTCAAATATCCGCAATCGGTGTTCGCGAAGGCGCATGTGGCGGCCGCCAGAGTGGCGCAGCGCAATCCAGGCGTGGAGGTCATCGTCAAACCGAAGGTGGAGATCGTCAACAAGTCGACATGGCAGCAATTCTACGATGAGGCGCTGCGCGCGGTAGACATCGATCCGGCAACGCTGCCGAATCTCAAGGTCATGCCCGCAGCCAACGCCCAATCGCTGATCTTGCACGCCAGCGTCGTATGCGCGATCAACTCGACCACGCTGCTCGAGGCCGGAGCCGCTGGCGTGCCGGTCGTCGTTCCGTGCTTTACGGAAATCCAGGGCAGCGACTACACCAACCGGGTCAACTTCCGCGATGAGCTGGGGATATTCGACGTGCCGGCCGACGCTGACGAGATGGTCGCGATGATCGAGCGGCGCATCAAGAACACCGTCGTGGACGGGGCGCTGATCGAGTGCCGGCGCGCGCTGTTCGAAAAGTACGTCACGCCGACGAGCGGCGGCGCGACCGACCGCTATCGCGCCGTGATCCTGAAGCACGTTGCATCCGCCGGCGCCCCGTTCGTGATGCGTTCTGCGTTGCATATGCTGCAGGCGCACGGATTGGGCGATCCCGTCGCGACCGCAGGCAGCCAATAGAGGAGCTGATAGAAGAAAAGTGCGTTCATCATCATGAAGACCAAGATTTTCGGCGCAGGCTCCATTGGCAATCATCTCGCGAACGCGTCGCGTACGCTCGGCTGGGCGGTAGACATCTGCGATATCGATCCGAAGGCGCTCGAACGGACCAGGCGCGACATCTATCCGGCGCGCTACGGCAAATGGGACGAGGCCATCCGGCTTCTGGAGTCGGACAAGGCGCCGTGCGGCGGATACGACCTGATCTGTGTCGGCACGCCGCCCGACAGCCACATGAAGCTCGCGCTCGCAGCGGTGGACGAAAAGCCCCGCGCCGTGCTGGTGGAGAAGCCCGCCTGCACGCCCGACCTCGCGCATGCGCAGGAGCTGTTCGACCGGGCGCGCAGCCAAGGCGTCGCGGTGTTCGTCGGCTACGACCATGTGGTCGGAGAGGCGGCTGAAACCATGGGCAAGCTGCTTGCAGAAAAAACCGCAGGTGCGCTTGAAACGCTCGATGTCGAGTTCCGCGAGCATTGGGGCGGCATTTTCGCCGCGCATCCCTGGCTCGACGGGCCGGCCGACTCCTATCTCGGCCACTGGCAGCGCGGCGGAGGCGCCTGCGGCGAGCACTCGCACGCGGCGAACCTCTGGCAGTATTTCGCGCAGCAGGCGGGAGGCGGGCGCATCGTGGAGGTTGGCGCGACGCTCGACTATGTCAGGCAGGGCAAGTCCGACTACGACCGGCTGTGCTTCCTCAACGTGCGGACCGAATCCGGCCTGACCGGCCGCGTGGTTCAGGACGTGGTGACGCGGCCAACCCGCAAATGGGGGCGGGCGCAGGGCGCAACCGGCGCCATCGAATGGATTTGCGGCGCTGAGCCCGGCAAGGATGTGGTCGTCAATGCGCCGGTCTCTGGCACGCCCGGCAATATCGAGGTTCGCAAGACCCGGCCCGATGATTTCATTCGCGAGTTGCGCCATATCGACGCCGCGCTTGCGGGCGGTTCGCCCGCGAAGTCGCCGATTTCGCTCGAGCGCGGTCTCGAAACCATGCTCGTGATCGCTGCCGCGCACCGCTCGGCCCAGACCGGCCGCGTGGTCCGCATCGACTACAACAAGGGTTTCGTGCCCGAAGCGCTGTCCTGAGCGCTCAGCAGGAAAGGCAATGACCGTGACCTCTCCGATCGAAGGCTTCGACTTCCGCGATTTGTTCGTGTTCGACATGGCGAACAACCACCAGGGTAGTGTCGAACACGGCAAGAGCATCATCAAGGGGTGCGGCGCGGTTGCCGCGAAGCATGGCGTGCGCGCGGCGCTCAAATTCCAGTTCCGTCAGCTCGACAGCTTCATCCACCCGGCGAGCAAGAGCGGCAGCACCGCGAAGCACATTCCGCGTTTCCTGCAGACCCGCCTGACGGGGGAGCAGTTCCAGGAGCTTTACGATGCGGTCCGCGCCGCCGGCATGCTGACAATGTGCACGCCGTTCGACGAGGAATCCGTCGATGTCATCGTCGGGATGAAGTTCGACATCATCAAGATCGCGAGCTGCTCGGCGCGCGACTGGCCGCTGATCGAGAGGGTCGCGGACTCAGGTCTACCTGTGGTGTTCTCCACCGGCGGCCTCGAAATCGCGGCGGTTGACGATCTCGTTAGCTACTTCACCCATCGCGGCGTGGAGTTTGCGATCATGCATTGCGTTTCCATCTATCCGACACCGCCCGAACAATGTCATCTCAACCGCATCGATCTGCTCAAGCGCCGCTATCCGGGTCGCACCATCGGCTGGTCCACCCACGAAGACCCGAACGATCCCGCGCCGGTGCATGTAGCGGTCGGCAAGGGCGCGCGGATGTTCGAGCGGCACGTCGGAGTTGCGACGAACGAGATCAAGCTCAACGGCTATTCATCCACGCCCGAGCAACTGGACCGCTGGGTCGGCGCCTACCGGCACGCAGTGGCGCTGTGCGGCCCGGAATCGTTCCGGCCGGTAGTTCCGGTCGAGAAGGCTGAGCTTGACTCGCTTCGCCGCGGCGTGTTCGCGAAAAAGTCGATCCGCGCCGGCCAGACCATCGGGCGCGATCAGGTCTATTTAGCCATGCCCTATCAGGATGGGCAGCTCGAAAGCGGCAGCTGGACGAGCGGCATCGTTGCGAAAGCGGATGTCCCGGCCGACGGTGCGATCCGCGCCGACGCGATCACGCTTCCGCCGCAGCCCGAGGGGCACCTCATCAAGTCGGCCGTCCACGACATCAAGGCGCTGCTGAACGAGGCCAGCGTGCCGCTCAACAGCCAGTTCCAGGTCGAGTTCTCGCATCACTACGGGATGCAGAATTTCCGCGAGGTCGGCGCGGTGCTGATCGACTGCGTCAACCGCTCATACTGCAAGAAGATCGTCGTGCAGCTTCCCGGCCAGAAGCATCCATCGCACTTCCACAAGCAAAAGGAAGAAACGTTTCAGGTGCTGCATGGCGTGCTGCATCTGCAAGTGGACGGCCACCCGCACACGCTGTACCCGGGGCAGACTATCCTTGTTCAGCCGGGCGTTTGGCACAGCTTTTGGACCGACACCGGTTGCGTGTTCGAAGAAATCTCGACCACCGCCATCAACGGCGACTCTTTTTACGCCGACAAGAAGATCAGCCAGATGGAACGAGCTGCGCGCAAAACCGTGGTCGATCATTGGGGCCGGTTCCAGATCGCTGCGGGTGCGGGCGATACCGTGCCGGTAGTGGACGAGTAGTGCGCGGTTTGTCGCCGGAAGCCTTGGCCGATCGGATATGCGTCTGTGAATGAGTCTCGCTCAATCGCCGCGCGCAAGCGTCTGGTGTTTCATGTAGGCATGCCGAAATGCGGATCGACGTATCTGCAGAAGCTGATCTTTCCGAATCTGCCGGGCGTCGACTATGTCAAGCACGGCGGTCAGTTGGGCGACGGCAGCGTGTCCGATCGGCTACAAAAGCTTGAAAGCTTCGTCGCTGCGGTATCGAGGGGCACGATCCTGTTTTCCGCCGAGTCCCTGTGCGGCCATCCGGTCAACAAGGCGTCGTATGGTGATTTTGGCGAATTGCTGCCGAACATCCCGGATGTCTACGATGTCGCGGTGATCGTCGTGGTGCGCCGCCAAGACAGCTTCATCGACTCGATGTACCGCCACCACATCCGGAAGGGCGGGCGGCTCGACTTCGCAGAGTTTTTTTCACTCACCCGCGAGGAGCAGATCGTTGCGGGCAAGGTGAGCGACGGCTCGATGCACTATTCCTACTGCGACTACTCGCGCTTCCTCGACTATCCGAGCCGGCGTCCCGGCACTTCGCTGACATTCGTTCCGTTCGAGATCATGCAATCGGACCTGCCGGCCTTTGTCAGGACCGTCGCGCAGTCGATCGGAGCGACAGGGGAATTCGAGATTCCGGACGTTTTCGTTAACCGCGGGCCGTCCGGACCGGAATTTGGCGTCCAGAAAAAGCTAAATAAGGTCGTTGCTTCAGGTGGGGGCGCGGGCGCCACGCTTCAGCGCAAGCTGCTGGTCGGCGCATTACAGGCAGCCCGAGCACTGGCCAAGGTCCACTATGTCCCGATCGACGTGCTGGAGGACGGCAAGCGGCGGCAAATCCTCGACCGCTATCGCGACTCAAACAAAGCCGTCGCGTCAGTATCGGGGCAGGACCTGAATGCGCTCGGATATTGCTGACATGCCGACGGGCGATATCCATCTATGATCGCAGGGAAAACCGTTTTGGCTGTCGTTCCCGCGCGCGGCGGCAGCAAGGGCATCCCGCTCAAGAACTTGCGCGAGGTCGCGGGCCGGCCGTTGGTCGCGCGGGTGGGCGACGTCATCCGCGAGGTGCCGTATATCGACCGTGCGGTGGTTTCGACCGACCACGACAGGATTGCGGCCGCTGCCGAGGCCGCAGGCATCGCCGCGCCGTTCCGGCGGCCGGAAGCGATCTCGGGCGACCGTATCGGCGACATTGACGTGCTGACCGATGCGTTGCAGCAGACCGAACGGATTGATGGGCGGACCTACGACATCATCGTCATGCTCCAACCGACCTCGCCGCTGCGCCGCGCTGCGGACGTCAACGCCGCAATCGAAAAATTGGTGAGCGAAAAGCTCGACGCAGTTTGGACGGTTTCGGAAACCGACTCCAAGGGCCATCCGCTTAAGCAGCTCACGGTCGATAGCAACCGGCTTCAACTCTACGACCCGCTCGGCAACGCGATTATCGCGCGCCAGCAACTGACGCCGATTTATCATCGCAACGGCGTCGCCTACGCCATGACGCGCGACTGCCTAATGCGGCAGAAGACGCTGATGGGCGAGAAGACCGCTGCCCTCATCGTCACCACGCACCAGATCAGCATCGACACCGAGTGGGACATCGCGCTCGCTGAATTTGTGCTGTCCTGGCAAGGGGCAGCGCAGTCGGCATGCTCCGGCAAGAAAACCGCATGACCCAGCTCTATCTTGAAGGCGACAAGATCGCGCTGCGCGGTGTGACGCGCGCCGATCTCGATCATGTCCGGCGATTCTGGGACAATGCCGAGGCGACGCGTTACATGGAGACTGGCTCGCGCCCCGCGACCGAAGTAGCGCTGGAGGCGTTCTACCGGTCCGCGACCGACAATCCGAACGTCGTGATTTTCGGGGTCGTTGAGCGCGCGACGCAAAAAATTGTCGGCACGTCCGGGCTCTATGAAATATTCTGGCCCGGCCGCCGTGCCGAGTTCCGCATCCTGATCGGCGAGCCGTCGGTGTTCGACAAGGGCTATGGCACTGAGGCAACGCGCCTCACGGTGGACTACGCCTTCATCCGCCTGAACATGGAGGTCGTGCATCTCGGCGTGAACGCGGACAATGTGCGCGCCGTGCGCGCGTACGAGAAGGCGGGCTTCGTGCGCGAAGGCCTGCGGCGCAAGTTCGTTTATGCGCGCGGCAGCTATCACGACGCGGTCGTGATGAGCATCCTGCGCGACGAATATTTGAAAGCACGCGGCGCGTGAGCGGTGCTTCGATCCAGCCGGGGCCGACGGTGGCGCTTGCGGGGCTCGGACGCGTCGGAGCGCATGCTCCCGCGGTGAGCTTGCCCGATGGCCGTCCGGTGTTCCGCAATCATCTCGATGCCGTACAGGTCGCGGGCGGCCGCGTCGTGTCGCTGGTCGATCCGTCAGCGGAGCGGCGGAAGGAGGCGCGGTCGCGCCTGCCGGAATGTGCAATAATTTCGGAAGTCGCGACAATTGCCGAACTCAAGCCCGGCGGCGCGGACATTGTCACCCTTGCGACGCCGCCGTATGAGCGGCTGGATGCGCTGCGATCTGCGTTGGCGCTGCGGCCCAAGGCCATTCTGCTGGAAAAGCCGCTCTCGGACGGAGTGGCAAGCGGTGCCGAGCTGGTGCGGGCGGCCTCAGCGGCGAGTGTGCCGGTGTTCGTCGCCTACAACCGCAGGACCGATCCGGGCATGCGCGCCTTCGTGGATGGCCTTGCGGTCGAGGATGTCCGGCGGGCGGTGTTCTATTACGGCAGCGGGCTCACCAACTACGCGAGTCATGCGGTGGATAGTCTGCTTGCTTGGTTCGGGCCGGTGCGGTCGGTGCAGGCGATGCCGGACGGCCATTCTGGATCCGACCGCGGGTGCATCAGCTTCAACTGCATCACGGAGTCGGGCCTTACTGTGCATTTGATCGGGCTGCCGGACGTGAACTACGATGTGTTCGAGGCTGATATTTTCCTGGCCGATGCGCGCGTCGGCTACCGCAACAATGGCGCGGAGAAATTTCGATATGAGGCCCGTGGCGATCTCTATTATCCTGGCTATCCGGGCCTGGTCGAGGTTCCGCAGGGGATGGCGCGGCCGGTCGGGGGCTTTGTCGAAATGTACCGCGCGCTGTTTGCTGCAATCGAGTCCGGCGCGCCTGCGCCGCTGCTTTGCACCGTCGCGCAGGCCTTCGACGTCCAGCGTGTGATCGACGCAGTAGTGCGTTCCGCAAAAGGCGGTGGCTGCATCGTGGCGCTTGGCCCTGCAAGCTCCCATTGAACCAGTCTGAATCAGTGCGAAGGAAGTCAGCTCATGTCGAATGATTTGGCGGCATTATTGGGCGGTGCGCCAGTCCGCGACCAGCCGATGCCTGTCTATAACACGATCGGAGAGGAAGAGAAAAAGGCGGTGATGGAGGTGCTCGACAGCGGGGTGCTGTCCGGCTTCGCCGCCCAACCCAATGACGATCACCTCGGCGGTCCGGTGGTACGCGGTCTGGAAGACTCGTTCTGCACCACGTTCGGTACGCGCTACGCCATTGCTGTGAACTCGGCGACCTCGGCGCTGCATGCCGCGGTGTCCGCCATGAAGGTCGGTCCGGGCGATGAAGTGATCGTCCCGCCCTACACGATGACCGCGAGTGCCACGGCCGTGCTGTTCACAGGCGCGGTGCCGATCTTTGCCGACATCGATGACGAGGTGTTCTGCCTCGATCCGCGTTCGGTCCAGGCGCGGATTACGCCGCGCACCAGGGGCGTGATGGCCGTCAATCTCTATGGTCATCCCGCGCCGCTGATCGAACTCAAGAAGCTTTGTGACCGGCACGGCCTGTTCCTGATCGAGGACAACGCGCAGGCGCCACTCGCCAAGATCGACGGCCGCTATGCTGGCACTATCGGCGACGCTGGCATCTTCAGCATGAACCGCCACAAGGCGATGCAGGCCGGCGAGGGCGGCTTGGTGATCTGCAACGACCGTGAGATCGCGGAGCGATGCCGCCTGATGCGCAACCACGGTGAGGTGCTGGTCGATGCATTCGGCATGGAAGACATCACCAACACCGTCGGGCTGAACTATCGCATCACCAACCTGAGCGCCGCGGTCGCCCGCGCGCAATTCGCCAAGCTGCCGGCGCTCACCGAACCGCGCGTGCGTCTCGCCGAGCGCCTGAGTAAGGGCCTTTCGCAAATCCCCGGCATCACCCCGCCGGTGGTGCGCGACGGCTGCACGCATGTCTATTATTTCTTCACGATGAAGTACGACGCCGAGGTGACCGGCCTGCCGCGCAAGCTGTTCACAGATGCGGTGCGGGCCGAAGGTTTTCCGATCAATCCTGGCTACGTGAAGCCGCTTTATCTCGAACCGATGTACCAGAAGCGCATCTGCTTCGGCTCCAACGGTGCGCCGTTCTCGTTCAATCCGCACATCGATGAGAACACCTACCGGCGCGGCATCTGCCCGGTGGTGGAGCGGCTCCAGGACAGCGACCTGATGTGGACCAACGTCACCTATCCGCCGCTGACCGAGAAGGATATGGACGCCTTTGTCGAAGCCTGCGCCAAGGTGATTCGCAACCGCGGCCGCCTGCTGGCCAAAGAGTGGAATAGTGCCGCGGAGTAAGGCCCGGCACGCCGTTTTCGTCCTCGGCCAGCCCGGCGCGGTCGAATTCTTCGACCCGGTGCTGCCAGCGCTGCAAGAGCAAGGCTGGACGGTGACGGCGGCCGAAGGCTTCGATGCTCCCTCAAGCAACATCAGCGTCGTCGTGACCTCGACCTCCTACAAGCCCGCCGAGCGTGCAGCGCTAGAATGGGCGGCGGAGCGCGGCGTTCCGACGGTGCAGCTTATCGACTCCTGGTACGACTACCGTCGGCGCATCGAGATGACCAACGGACCGGGCGCGATGCCCGATGAAATCTGGGTTTTTGACGATGTCGCAAAGGCCGATGCCGTTTCCGAAGGGCTGCCGGGGGACCGCATCCGCGCCGTGGGCCATCCTGCGTGGGAAACTGTTGCTGCGCTGCCCCACGCTGCGGCCACGGAGGTACTGCTGATCGATCAGCCGGTGTCGTCGGACATGGGCGCGCGGCTCGGATACACCGAGAAGGATTTTCTCGATCTCGTCCGGCGCGGCCTCGGCAAGAATTACCGCGCGACGCTGGCGCTCCATCCCCGCCGCTCCGTGGCCGATCCTTCGGATGGATTCCGGCTCTCGCGCGACCCCAGACAAGCAGTGAAAAGCAGCGGCGCCGTCATCGGCATGTTCTCATCGTTCCTGATCGAAGCCTTCCTTGCCGGCCGACGGGTCGTCTCGGTGCAGCCAAACGCGACGCGCGAGGACTTTTGCATCCTGAGCCGGCTCGGCCTCATTCCGCGCGTCACCGAGACAGCCGCGCTTGCGCCCGCTCTCGCTTCTGCAACCCCCGGTCCTCGTGGGTTCGACAGGCGCTTTGCGGGCAGCCGCGCGCGCATTCTCGAAGCCTTCGCCGAATACGCGTGAAGACCATCGGCTTGATTCAGGCGCGCATGGGCTCCATGCGCCTGCCGGGCAAGGTGATGCGGCCGCTCGCCGGAAGGCCGCTGGTTTGGCACATCCTCGACAGGCTTCGCCGCGTGGAGGATATTTCGCAAATCGTGCTTGCGACGACCGTCGCGCCTGAGAACGATCCGCTCGCGGCCTGGGGCGCGGGCGAGGGGCTGACCGTCGTGCGCCATCCAGTCGAGGACGATATCGCTGGCCGCCTCGCCATGGCGATTGACGCGACCGGCGCTGAGGTCATGGTCAAGATTAACGCCGATTGTCCGCTAGTCGATCCGGGTGTCATCGCGTCAGCGCTGGCGCTGCTGCGGGCCGATCAAAATGCGGATGGCGTGACGAACAAGCTCAAGGCCACATATCCGCTCGGGCTGAGCATCGAAGTTCTGCGGCGCAACGTCATCGATTGGTGCGACCGGAACCTCACGACGGCACAGGATCGCGAGCTCACGGTGAAATGGATATTCGATCATCCCGAGCGGTTCCGGATTCTCTCGCTGGAAACAGATCAAAATGAGAGCCGCTACAATCTTACGGTCGATACGCCAGCCGATTATGCTTTGATATCGGATATCTTCGACAGTCTGTTCGTCGCCGGCCGGACCTTCGACTGGCGCGAGGTGCGGGCCAATCTGGAAAACCGCGCGTCCATTCCCGCCTGCGCCTATCTCGAATCGGTCGGCGCCTCATGAACAAGAAGAAGCCTTTGGTGTTCGCCGTCGTCGATCAGGCGGTGCGGAGCGCCTTTCATGCCGACCTGGCACGCTACCTGAATCGGACGCAGGGTGCGGTATTTCACCACTATGTACCCACTGACCACTCGTCGGACGCGAACCGCAAGCGGTACACAGATGCGTATGAATCGTTCAACACCATCGACAAAGGTGAAACGCCTCCGGTCGAGCCGGCCGATGTGGAAGGGTTATTGCGTCGCGCGAAGTATTACGAGGAGCGCTACGGCGTTCCGCTCGGGTACTTCCGGATCATCGATCGCGCGATAGGGCTCGGCTTTTCGCTGGGCGGTTATTATCATCCACAATCTCGGGCTGCGGAACGGGCGTCGGAGTTCGCGGCGCTGGCGAACACCATCCGCGAGCTGGATTTCTGGGAAAAAGAAATCGCGGAGAAACAGATCGACGTTGTGATTAATGGCTTCTATTTCGAGTTTTTTCCAGCAAAGGCCCAGGGCAAGGGACTGCGCTCGATCATTTCCGCCCGCAACGAGAATTACTACTATTGGTCGGACACCTGTTTCGGCGAACTGACCACGCTCGAAGCCACGCTCCAGCGGACTCTCGTGCCCACAGCATCGATCCAGCTCAACGATGCGCCCGTTCTTAACCGCAAACAGCTCAACGTCATTGCCGGCCGCACGAAATTCTCCGACATGCTGGCGCGCATCGGTCGTCAACTCTACCGTTACGCATATTGGGCCTACAAAAGCCGGCTGGGCGACCACTACCGGTTTAGCCTCGTGATCGGCTCGATCTGGCGCGAATGGCGGGTGTTGCGGGCCCTCGACCGCGAGAAACTTCCACGGCTGGCAGACATTGCCGGAAAGCCCTACGTCCTCTACGCGCTCCAGGTCGAGCCGGAATCGAATTTCCAAGGCTATTCGCCGGAATATTTCTACCAGCTCTCCGCGATCTCGTCGCTGGCGCGCGACATGCCCGCCGGGACCTGGCTGGTGGTCAAGGAGCATATGCCGGCCGCTGGCCGCCGGCCTGACCTTTTCCACGAGCAAATCAAGCTGTTCAAGAATGTCATCTTTGTGGAACCACGCGAATCCGGGCTCGAACTCGTGCGCAACGCCCGCGCGGTTGCGACCATCACCGGGTCCGTCGGTCACGAGGCGGCGGTCATGGGCAAGCCTGTCATCTCGTTCGGCCGCCACGCGCTCTACGGCATGCTGCCGCATGTCAAGGTGATCCGAGACGAAGCCGAGCTTTTTCCGGCCTTGAAATGGGCGCTGTCGGACAAGTTCGACGCGGCGCGTGCCAAAGAAAACGGGCAGCGCTATCTCGCCGCGTTCCGCGAGCATTGCTTTGCGATGGATGATTTTGGCTTTCACAATCCGCACGGCTATACTGAAGCCGCGGTGGCCGCAGCGGCCGATCAACTGATGCAAAGCATGCAGACGCCATCCAGGGTGGAGCCCGCCGCGGGCGACGCCGCGGCTTTTGCGGGGCTCGCGGCCGTCCGCAAGCAAGGGGCAGGGCTCGACTGAATGTCGGAACCGCAAGTCGATTTCTCGCTGGTCATCACAAACTACAACCGTGCCCGATTCATCGACCGGGCCATCCGTTCGTGTCTGATGCAACTCGTGTTTCGTCGGACGATCGAGGTGATCGTCGTGGACGATCATTCGACCGACAATTCGCTGGATATACTCCAGGAGTTCACCAAGGATGTTCGGCTGTTTGTCAACGAGACCAACCGCGGAGTAGCCTATGCATCCAATCTCGCGCTGAAGCACGCCCGCGGCCGCTACTGGATGCGGGTCGATGCCGATGACTTCCTCAACATGTACGCCTGCGCGTTTATGGCGGGCGTGCTCGACGAAAACGAAGACATTGATTTCGTCTATTGCGACCACTACCGCGTCGACGTTCGCGGCGTGAAAATCTCGAAGGTGCGGCTGGATAACGAAAACGCGCTATATGACCACGGCGCGGGCATTCTGTTTCGCACGGGCAGGCTGCGAGAAATAGGTGGTTACGACGATGTCCTGCGAAACTGTGAGGACTACGACCTGCTCTATAGGCTCAAGAAATCAGGCCGAAAAGGGTACTATTTGCCTGTACCGCTTTACCGGTATTACATTCACGGTGAAAACATCACATTGAGCGACGAGCGTCAGGCGTTTCGTAAAATCGTGGAAGCCAAACATGGGATTTGAGGTCGGGAAGGTCAAAGTCGGATCGGGGCGGACGGTCGTTATCGCCGAGGCTGGCGTCAATCATCTCGGCCGCATGGATTATGCGGAGGAGCTGATCAAAACAGCCGCGCGCGCGGGCGCGGACATCGTCAAGTTCCAGACCTACAAGGCCTCGAAGCTCACCACCCAGAACGCGCCGCGCTTCTGGAGCTGGGAAGGCGAAGTCAAGAGCAGCGGCTCGCAGTTCGATTCCTATGCCCGTCTCGACAGCTTTGAGCGCGAGCAATACATCGAGCTCATCAAGATCTGCAACAAGTATGGTGTCGAGTTCATGTCGACGCCGTTCGATTTCGAAGCCGCCGACATGCTTGCCGACATCGGCATGAAGGGCTACAAGATCGCCTCCTGCGACCTCAACAACCTGCCGTTCCTCAAGCATATCGCGGCAAAGGGTTTGCCGATTATGCTATCCACGGGCGCGGCCGACATTGCTGAAATCCGCAAAGCCGTCGACGTCATCGAGGGCGAGGGCAATAGCAAGCTGTGCATCATGCACTGCACGCTGTGCTATCCGACAGATCCGAAGGATTCTAACCTCTCCGCGCTCAAGGACATTCACGAGCATTTCCCCGACTACGTTCTGGGGCTGAGCGATCATACGCTCGGCACCATCGTGCCGGCGGCCTCGGTGCTCTACGGCTCGAAGGTGATCGAAAAGCACTACACCTTTGACAAAACGCTGCCCGAAAGCGCCGACCACTGGCTCTCGCTCAATGAGAAGGAACTGGCGGAGATGGTGCAGCAGATCCGCACGCTCGAGCAGGCTATCGGTGCCGGCCAGAAGGTCCGACTCGAATGCGAGATGCCGGCCTTCAAATATGCCCGCCGCAGCGTCGTGGCGGCCCATCCCATCACCATGGGGGCCGTCATCACCCGCGACATGCTGACAGCCAAGCGCCCGGGAACCGGTCTGCCTCCGGAGTTCATCGACCGCCTCGTCGGCGCGGTCGCGGTGCGCGACATCGACGCGGACACGCTGCTTCAGCTCGACGACATCCGGGCCGGCTGACGCCTCGCAGCATGGCGCGTCCACGAACCGTCGCCATCGTCCAGGCGCGGATGAACTCCCAACGATTCCCCGGCAAGATGATGGAGCCGCTAGAAGGCTCGCCCGCCATCGAGTGGGTGTTGCATCGGACGGCAAAGGCCGCATTGGTGGATGACGTGGTGCTGGCGACGACGGCGGACCCGCTCGACGATCCGCTCGCCATGACGGCGGAGCGGCTCGGCATCCGGGTGTTCCGCGGCAGCGAAGCCGACGTACTTGGGCGTTACGCCCGCGCGGCGGAGATGTCGGCGGCGGAAACGGTCGTTCGCATCTGCGCCGATCGGCCGCTGGTGGATCCGAATGTGGTCGACCTCGCTGTACGAACCTTCCATGAGCACAAGCCGGACCTTGCCTTCAATCATATCTCCGATCCGGCCGCGCGATGGCCTCGGGGCTTCGGCGCGGAGGTGCTTTCGGCCTCGTTGCTGGCGTGGATGGACAAGAACGCTATGGCGCCAGACGAACGCGAGCACGTTACGATTTATGCCTGGAAGCATCGCGACCGCTATCGCATCAGCCCAGCAGAATGTCCGCCGGCACTCGATCCTGGCATTCCGGACCTGAAGCTCGATCTCGACACGCCTGAAGATCTGCATCGGCTGAAAATTCTTTGCGCTGGCGAAACCATCGATGTGCCGGCCGAGCGAATCGTCGCGCGCTGGCGCGAGATCAGGCCCGCCTGAGGGCGGATCGTCACCAGTCATGTCCGCGATCAATCTAGCTGCACGCCTGCTGCGGCGCCTTGAGCGGCTGACGATGGGCCGCCGTGCCTACAAATGGATCGTGCGCGATTGGTTGCCGCCGGGCGACCTTCGGGCCGCTTCGGCCGTGCTCGGCACGATGCGGTTTATCCGCCAGATCGAGCCGCAGCCGATGGCGGGACCGGCGGCGCGCGATATCTTGGTGCTCGCGCCGCACCCTGACGATGAGGTCATCGGGCCCGGCGGTACGCTGATCCGCGCCGCGCGCGCAGGTCAGAAGGTGAGCGTCCTATTCGTGACCTCCGGCAAGGGCGAGGAAGCGGCCGAGCGTGTCGCCGAGGCTCGCATGTGTTGCGCCTCATTGGGCTTCGAGGCGACGTATCTTGGTGGCATCGCGGGACAAATTGGTATTCTCGATCCGGCAAGGGCAATCGCCGAAGTGGTTGCTCGCATTCGTCCCGGCGCGATCTTCGTGCCGTTTGTTCTCGATGACCACGCCGACCATCGCCGCGTTAATGAAGTGCTGCTGCATGCGCTTGCCGGCGCCAAGAGCGCGGATGCGGAAATCTGGGCCTACCAAGTTTATTCGCCGCTGCCAGGCAATGTCGTGGTCGATGTGACTGATGTGATCGGCGCCAAGGCTGATGCGATTCGAATTTACCGTTCGCAAATGGCGCATCGCGACTGGGCGCATTTCGCGCTCGGTCTCAACGCATTCAATTGCCGGCTGCTGCAGGGCGTTGGCGGCGCACGCTATGCTGAAAGCTTCTTCGTCGTGCCAAGCGGAGAGTACGTCGAAATTTGTCGCCAATACTTCCGTCTGGCGGACACTTATCCCGGCGTCGCCAATGCCCGGCAATGATACGACAGTTCACGAAGCGCAGGATTCCGACGCTGCAGCTTGGAATGCCTTTATCGACGCATCTGCGGAAGCGTCGCCACTGGCGCGCTACGAATGGCGCGACGTCTTGCGCGAAAGCTACAATCTCAAGACGCACTATTTTATCGCCGAACGAGATGGGCGGGTTGCCGGAACGCTTGCGGCGTATGAAACGAAGGGCATTCTCGGAGAAAAAAGTTTTTATTCCGTGCGCGGCGGCTTCGTGCCGGGGGACGCAGCGGCCGGTTCCGCATTGCTGGATCGCATCCAGCGATCTGGCGAAATCGCCTTCTGGAGCCGCTGCGTTGTGGGCTCCGGCTGGACGCCCTTATCGGACCGCGAACCGAGCCAGGTCCGATCCACTGTGCAGCTCACCGTCGAGGGCGATCCCGACCGGATCTGGTCCAATCTGCGCGACAAGGCGCGGAACATGATACGCCGCGCCGAGAAGGAGCAATTGCGGGTCGTTTCAGGACTCGATCAGGTGGGCATTCTTGCTGAGCAATATCAGAGTAACATGCTTCGGCTCGGTGTTCCAATCCACTCGCGGCGCTACTTTCAAAGTGCCGTCCAACACCTTCGGGCGCATTCAGAGATTCTTGTCGCATGGCGCGAGCGGACGCCTATTGCAAGCATGCTGTTGCACTACGGGCGGGACGTGGCCTGTTATCCGGTGCAGAATGCGGTTCTCGAGTATCGCGCCTTGGCGCCGGTTCAGTTGCTGATCTGGCACGCTATGAAGTGCTGCGCCGCCCGCAACATCCGCCTGCTCGACATGGGTGAGTCGCGGCAGGCAAGCCCCGTGTTCCAATCCAAGGTCAATTTCGGCGGCACGCCGCGCGACGTGTTCTATTACGAACTGCCACCGGCAACCGGACATCGTGCGCCGGGTGGAGTGCTCGCGCAAACCCTGCGGCGCGGCGCCCATGTGGCTGACACTTGGCTGGCGAGCCGGTCTCCTCTGTCGCTGCGCCGCCGGTTCGCGCAGAAGTCTCTGGCACGCGGGCGGGTGATGTGATCCGCAGCCGCTGTGTCGATGTGTTTCAAGCGAAACCGGATGAAACGGCGATCGCCGCGGAGATTATGGGCGTCTATCGGTTCCGCACGCTCGAACCCGCCGATTTTGAAGCGTCGCCGCTTGGACGCGAAAAGGGCCGGGCTACGAATTTCGCGCAGCGCATGCGGCTGGGCCATCAGGCGTGGGGTTATCTCGCGCCGGACGGCACCGTGGCCTGTTATCTGTGGCTCAGTTCGCCGCAGCTTGGCGAGTACCAGCCTGATTTTGAACTGGGCCTTCGTGCAAAAATTCCTTCGGACGCGGCCTATATCTGGGACTGCCGGTCCGATCCTCGCCACGAGCGGCAGGGTCTCTATCGCCACGGACTTGTCGCGCTGGCGCGCGAGGCGGCAACGATCGGGGCGCGATCGGTTCTGATCGTGACACGCCGCGAAAATCACCGGTCGCGAAACTCGATTCTGGCGGTGGGCTTCCGTCAGATCGGCACCATGAGGTTGTACGGCTTCGGCGGACTGGTCCTCGTCGCAGGCCGCGGCAGGCTCACGATGGCTTACGCGGGATCGGCGGTCGAGTTGCCAGGGTTGCAAAACCGGAAGCGGCCGATACAGTCCGCGCAGCCCTGACATGATTTATCTCGGCAATCGCTCGCTTGCTGACGCGAAGGAAACACTCGCGCTTTATCAGCGGCGGATGAAGGAGCGTGTCGCTGCCGGCGAGCCGCTCTATCTCGAAATCGTCCCTCGCGTCGGCTGGCGGCTTCAGGCCTCCTGCCGCCATCCCAAATGGCCGTACACGACTGATGCACTCGGCAATCGCAGCTCCGCCCCCGATGAATATGCCGCGGCCTCGGCCTGCCGAGTAGCGATCGCTGGAAACTCTTACGTCCATTGCGACGAGGTGCCAGACCATGAAACCTGGGTGTGGCTGCTTCAGCAGTACCTCGGGCGCGACTTCCGTATCCACAATCTGGGCGTCACCGGTTATTCGACCGACCAGTCATTCCTGCGCCTGGAGGAGTTCGCGCAGACGGAGCCGGTTGAGATGGCCCTTCTGACTGTGACGTCGACGGACATCTACCGCAATCTCAACATGTGCCGTGCCTTCATCCTGAATGATTTCGAGGTGCCGCTCTATAAGCCGCGGTTCGTCGTGTGTGGTGGCGCCATTGAGCTGAAGGCTCCGCCTGCAGTGACCCTCGACACGCTGTGCGATTGTCTCGACGATCCTGAAATCCTGGCCGAGCTGCGCGCCCACGATGTTTTTTTTCCGACGGCGGGCCGTCAGCTTTCGCAGATCATGCGGCGCTTCCGCGTACCGCTGCGCGACGTATGGCAGCGCAATTTCGCCGAGGGCGTAGAAATGACCGAGCGCATCTGCGAGCAGTTCATCGGCTGGTGCCGGGAGCGCAGGATTGCGCCGGTCCTGCTGTTACTGCCGGTCTATTGGGGTGCCTTTCCGGCGGGGCGCGAGTTCGACCTGATCCGCAGTCGGTTCGAATCGCGGGTGACAGTGATCGATGCCAGGGAGGTCTTTACCGACGAGCGGCTGCGCTTGCCCCGGTCGGCGCTGGCCCATCGTTTCAACCATTTCACCGCCGAGGTGAGCGCCTGGCTTGCCTCCTACATCGGCGATCGAATCCGGCGGGCGGTAGCCCGGCCCGTCGAGGCCGCGTGAGTTTGCCCGCTGTCTGCTATCCATTCGTCGGCGATACGGTGGGTGGCAGCCACAGGTCGATGGTCCCGGTCATCCGCGGGATGGCGGGGCGGGGCTTCAGGTCGCTGGTGGTGTTGCATCGCGATGGGCCGCTCGCCCAATTTTTTGCGAATGAGGGGATCGCGTGGATTGCTGCCCCCGATGTACGAGTGGTCGAAGCTGGTGCGATCTCGGCCCAGGTCATGGGCGCAGCGCAAGTTGCGCCGGCTCTGGTCCGCTTCCTGCGGCAGCACGGCGTTGTGATCGTTCACACCAACGACGCGCGCATGCATTTCACATGGGCCCTTGCAGCGCGGTTCGCCGGATGCCGGTTCGTCTGGCATCAGCGCAGCGCCGAGCCGTCTCGCAGGCTCGGCCACTATGCCCGGCTGGCCGATGCCGTGATCACCATCTCTGAATTCTGTCGGTCGTCGTTTGCGCCGCAGATGGCGTCGAAAGCCGTCGTGATCAAGGACCCCAACGAGCTGAGTGCAGCCGTCGACCGCGCGGAGAGTCGGCAAAGACTGCTGGCGGAGCTTGGGTGCGGGGAAGCTACGGCCATCGTCGGATATGTCGCCAATCTGACACGGCAAAAGCGCCCAGGATTTTTCCTCGACATCGCAGGAGCGATCCACGCCCGCTTGGGCGATGCAGTACGCTTTCCAATGTTCGGAGAAAAACGTTCCGGACTTGCGGAGGAAATCGAAGCGCGGGCAGGCGTACTGGGTCTCGGTGGAGTGGTGCGGTTGATGGGGCCACGCTATCCGATCGAACCCTGGATCGCGGGCTGCGACGTGCTCGCCGCGCCTGCGACCGCGGAAGGGTTTGGGCGCACCTTAGTCGAGGCCATGCTGGTGGGGACGCCTGTGGTCGCCTCCGACGACGCGGGGCACCGCGAAGCCATTCGCAACGGGAAGACAGGGCGGCTGATAGCGCCCGACAACGCCGAAGGTTTTGCCGATGCGGTGATGGCCTTGTTGCGCGATCAAGGCATGCGTTTAGAAATCACGAGACAGGCGGCCGACTTCGCCCGTTCGGAATTTTCCAACGTCCGTCATCTGGACCGGCTTGCGGGGGTTTATCGCAGCCTCGTCGTATCGCCGAGATGACTGCAAAGACGGGCGTCATCATCCTGATCGCCGATATGGGGAGCGGCGGGGCGCAACAGGTGGCGTCGCAACTGGCTTCCCACTGGTCGAGCCGCGGCCGGCGTGTCGGATTGTTGACGCTGTCTGCGCCGGAAACGGACTTCTTCAAGGTAGACGGCAAGGTCGAGCGGTATTCGATCGGTGGCGTGGCGGATTCGCATTCCGTCGTCGAGCGGGTTACTCGGAATTTTCGGCGTGTTCTGGCGATCCGCCGTGTCTTGCGCGCGTTCAATGGCGACACCGCGATAAGCTTTATTGCGCCGATGAATGTGCTTCTGATCCTTGCAAGCTGGGGTCTTGGGCTGCGGACCGTCATTTCCGAGCGGAACGATCCGGCGCGCCAGTCGTTCGGGCTGTTCTGGGATGCCTTGCGCCGCATGCTCTATCGCTGCGCCGACAAGATTTCCGCAAACAGTCGCGCCGCGCTCGTAACGCTGCGGGCCTATGTGCCAGAACGCAAGCTTGTCTATCTGCCCAATCCGCTCCGGCAGGCGGTGGTCGAGGCGGTGCCGATGGAGGGGCGCGCTCCGATCGTGCTGAATGTCGGCCGCCTGCATCGGCAGAAGGGCCAGGATCTGCTCATCTGCGCCTTTGCCGCCGCGGCCGGGGAGTTGCTTGGCTGGCGCCTGTGCATCGTCGGCGAAGGTGAGGAGCGGCAACGCCTGCAATCGCTGATCGACTCGCTGTCGGTCAGCGATTGCGTGGAACTCGTTGGGCGGGCCGAAGACCCGTTCATCTGGTATCGACGCGCTTCGATCTTTGCATTCCCATCCCGTTGGGAAGGAACGCCGAATGCGTTGCTTGAAGCCATGTCGTGCGAATTGCCGGTTGTGGTGAGCGGGGCTGCGCCGAGCGTGCTGGAGATTGTGCGCGACGGCCGCGAAGGTCTCGTCGCGCTGGGCGAGGACGTTCCGTCGCTCTCCCGCGCGCTCGTCACGCTGGCGCGTGACGATGCATTGCGCCGCAGGCTCGGCTCAGCCGCGGCCCAACAAACAAAGCAGTTCGCGCCCGCCACCGTGTTTCATACCTGGGACGAAGCGTTGTGGCCCGCCGCATGAAACGCATTCACGTCCTTACCGCCGGGTTCACCACGTCGAACGGCCAGGCATTCCTGATGCCGCTGCTATTGCACCAGAGTGCGCTGCGCGATGCCGGGATCGAGGTGCGGCTGTTTTCGCGGCCTTCGCCGCAATTGGCCGACTGCGACGTGTTGATGCTCGACGGCAAGTATTTTGCGCCGCGCTGGGCCGATGAAACGCCTGCCGTTCTGGAGGAGATCGCGGGCTATCGGGCCCGGATCGACAATCTCGTCTTCGTCGATCTGCTCGATAGCGCGGCATGGGATCACGCGCGGGCGCTGCCCTACGTCAAGCTCTATTGCAAAAGCCAGTTGCTGCGGGACCGCACGTCTTATCTCCGGCCGCTTTACGGATACCGTGCATTCACCGACGATTATCATCGGAATTGGGGCGTTGACGACCAGCCTCCGGTCGCCTCCGAACCCGTGAGTGATCCGGCGTTGCTCGTCAAACTCACCGTGGGCTGGAATTCGGCGCTCGCCGACTACAGCGAGTGGGGTGCTTACCGCATGTATGCGTTCCAGCGGTTGCCGCTACGCGCGTTCCTGCGGTTTCCGGGATTGTTCGTGGCTCCGTCAGGTCCGCGGACGAATGCGGTCTCCTGCCGGATCGGCACCAGTTACTTGCGGCCGACGATCGGCTGTCAGCGCGTCCGGCTGGCTGCGCTTCTGAAGGATCGCGTGGCGGCTGGCCGGGTGCCTCGCAAGGACTATTTCGCGGAACTTCGAAACAGCAAGCTCGCGCTCTCGCCCTTCGGCTACGGAGAGATTTGCTACCGCGACTTTGAGATATTTATGAGCGGCGCCTTAATGCTCAAACCGGACATGTCGGGCGTGGAAACATGGCCGGACCTTTATCGCGATGGTGAAACTATGGCAGCCCACCGCTGGGATCTCACCGACGTTCTTGACCGGATCGATGAAATCCTTTCGAACTACGGTCGCTATCTTGAGATTGCCGAGCGCGGGCAGGCTGCGTATCGGCGCTATCTCAGCGGCGAGGAGGCCGGATGGCTGTTCGCGGCGCACCTCTATTCAATTGTCGAGAAGGCCGGGGCGGCCGACCAGGCGCCGCAAAGCCCGTCTCCCGCGTTAGCACCGGTCGGTTGAGATGAATTCTCCTCGCACCGTGGTCCACATCGGCTATCCCAAGGCCGGGTCTACGTTCCTTCAGGACTACATGGCAAGCCATCCGGGGCTGGATAGCAGCCTGGAGTCAATGGATGAAATGGTCGACGAAGCGGCTGGCAAGCCGGATCGCGCGCCGTCACGAGACGCAACCGGCGAACGTGTGCGGTTGATCACCAACGAGAAGATCGCGGAGTCTCTGGTTGCGACCGGCGACCCAACCGCCTGGCATCGGAACAAGTTTATCCCCGGCACATGGGATGACACGGCGCGTCACACCCGGATCGATCCGCTGGAGACGGCTCGCCGCGTCCGGCGTGGGTATGGCGCTGACCTGGTGTTGATCGTGATCCGCGATCAGACTGCATGGTTGCAATCGGCTTACAAGTATTATCTGCCGAATCTTCCAGCCCAGCGTCGTACGTTTGCCGATTTCTGCGCGACCTCGATTGGGTGTGTGTACCTCGAGATCGGGCACTACGATCGTGTGATCGAGCCCTATTTTAGCGAGTTCGGTGCAAATAATGTGAAAGTGCTGCGCGCGGAAATGCTGCGCAACAGTCCGGATTTGTTCGCGTCCGCGTTCTGCGAATTTGTGGGAGTACCGTACCGGCCGATCCCTCAAGGCAGCGCCAACGTCGGAGCCACCAACGAGGCCGCCATATTGCGGGCGCGGTTTCCGATTGTCGATCGTCTGCCGCCAGGCGTGCGGAAATTCGGAAGCGCCGTGTTGTCGCGGGTGACGTCTGCGCGCGGCTCGATTTTTTCGAACGCTGAGATCGAGGGAATTCGCGTCCGCTATGCCGACAGCAACCGGCGCGTCGAGCGCCTGTTGCAAGAGGCTCACAAGGCTGCGGGGCGGGGCTGATTCTCAACGTGAGCGCATTATCCATTGTTCGCTGGCTGCGGCATGGCCCCTTTGCGTTTCTGGGGCCGGTCTGGGTGCAATTCGGACGGCTCTATCGCGGTGCTGCACGTCACATCCCCGGCCTTTCGGTTCCGCAAAAGATCGGGCCCTACGGGCCGTTCCGTTTGGTCCCGGAGTTCACATTCTCCAACTTCCAGAATTGGGGTGGAATCCATAACAAAGGATTCCGCACCTGTATCGAAGCCTGCCGGGGCAAGTCTTGTGTACTCGATGTCGGTGCCCACGTCGGTCTCGTCACGATGCCGGCCGCGGGCGTTCTTGCAAAAGGCGGCCACGTTCACGCGTTCGAGCCCGCACAAGCCAACGCGCGCATCCTGCGCCGGCACCTCACGCTCAATGACATCGCAAACGTCGAAGTCGTCGAGGCGTTGGTTGGCGAGACCGACGGCGCGCGCGTCCCTTTCTTCGAAAGCGCGGGTCCGCACGGGCAGAATTCCATCGTGCTCAAAGGTGGGGACAAGCTCGCGAGCGAATGGGGCGGTTATTCCCGAACCGAGCGGCCACAAGTCTCGCTCGACGGCTACTGTGAACGCCTTGGGCTGTCGCCCGAGATCATCAAGATCGACGTGGAGGGTGGCGAACTTGGCGTGCTGCGCGGCGCCCGCGCCACGCTTGCACGATGCCGTCCGCTCCTGGTACTGAGCGTCCATCCCCGTGAAATCCAGTTGGCCGGCGAAAGTCTTGACGCTCTGCGCTGGCTGCTCGACGACCTCGCCTACGACGTCCGGGACCTCGAAGGTCATCCGGTTGCCGAATTCAAGCTCGATGAGTATGTCGTCGCGCCACGCAATGTCATAAACAGGTCCACATGATTGCAGGAAAACTCACCAGCGCCTACGAAACGATGCGGGATCGCGGTCCGCTTGTGATGCTTTCCGCGATCGGGCGCTTGGGGCAGGCGGCGGCCGAGCAAGCCTTCGGCCGCCGCTTCCTCCTGCGATCTATCCACAATTATCGGATGTATCTCGACCTCCAGGACCCAGGCCTGTCTCGTTCGCTGCTGCTATTCGGCACGCGCGAGGTCGATCACAAGATCATGCTGGAGAAAATCGTGCGTCCAGGGATGACGATTTTCGATATCGGCGGGAACATTGGCTACTACCCGCTTATGGAACTGTCCCTCCTCCGCGGGACGGGAAAGATGGTGATCGCCGAGCCGTCGCCAAGCAACGTCGCGTTGCTGCGGCGAAATCTCGATCTCAACGGATATGGCGATGTGCTGGTGCTCGACGCGGCGGTCTCCGATCGGCCGGGCCGGCGCAATTTCTATCTGTCCGAGCAGTCCAATCTCGGAACCTTCCATCCGGTTGGCCACGGGTCCGAGACTTTGACGGGCGGGACCGTGGACGTCGAGACGCTGACCGTGCCTATCATGACGGAGCGTTTCGGGCCGCCGGATCTGCTGCGGATGGATGTCGAGGGCCACGAGGTCGAGGTGCTCAATGGCATGATCGAGGATGTCAGCCGAGGCGCCTACGCGCCAACCGTGATCTTCGAGCCACATCTGAGCAGATATAGCCCCGGGCACGACATGGCGGCGACGCTGCGCGCGCTGTTTTCGTTCGGCTATCGCGTGCCGATGCTGTCGACGTCGGATCGTGGGCGCGCGCTGATCGCGGCAAAAGGGTACAGGCCGGGCGAACGGATCGCGACGGACGGCGTTTATAGGACCCTGTTTGCCGACATCAGCCATGATGACGCGATCGATCTTCTGTGTAACACCGGCGGGGCACGGACTGTCATCCTTGCGAAGGGCGCGTAAGCAAGGCGCGCGCGCGGAAGCCCGCTCCAGTCAGCACCGTCAGCACGGGTTCCATTGGCAGGCGATATTTGGGCGATGCCACCGGGCCATTGGTCAGCAGGATGAACGCGCACCAGCCCGCCAACGTTAGTAGGCCGAGATAACCGTGTCCGGCGCGAAGCAGGGCGACGAGCCCCGCAAGCTGTACGATGCGGACAATAACCATGCCGCTAATCCCGGCGAGTAGAATCCAGGCATAAACGCGATTGTCAGAGCGAAACATGAAGTTGAGCATCTTTTCAATCATGCTCGCGCCGGGGGTGTCGTAGAAGCCGGTTCGCGGCAATTGCAGCACAGGTGGCGACAGGACGATTGCGGGCGTTCCGATGTTGAGGACCGCGCCATAGGCCCAAGCCTTCACTATCGCCGCGATCCCCAGCCGGGGAAGTTCCTCCATCGCAATTTCCGTATACTGCTTCGAAAGCCCAAACGGATCGTCCGCCAACACCTCACCGAACCGGTCGTGCGTCCGCCGCTCGAGCTCTTCATAGGTTTCGCGCCATGGCGTGCCGTCCTTTGCCTGCCTGACCAGCGGTACGATCCAGCGGCTGAGATGCATGCCGCTTTGCGGGGTGAGCTCCCAAGTGCCGTATTGAAAATGGTTGCGGAGCGAAATCGCGCCGACGGCCGCGCCGTACACGACACCGGCAAAACAAAGATGAGCCAGCACAATTCGCCCAAAACGGCGTGTGACCAGGCTTGCGAGCAGAAAAAAGGTGAGCAGCGCCACGCCAAATGGTGCGATCAAGATTCGCATACTGGCCGCCGCGGCAAGGCCAAGCGCGACCATTACGATCGAGGACCACGATGGAGTTTTCAGCCAGCGCACTGCGCCAAGCATAACCAGCGCTGCGAAAAACGTGAAAGGCGTATCGGGATAGAGCATGCCCGCCATCACGATCTGTGTGGGGTTGATCGCGGCGGCAATCCCCGCCGGCAGCGCGACACGGTGGTCGAACTCGCGTGCGATGAAATAGACCAGCAGGCACGTTCCGGAATCGATGAGGCCCTGAAACAGCACATAGACCAGTGGAGTGAATGTTCGAGAGATGAGCGCACACAGTGACGTCATCCACGAGAACAGCGGCATTTGCATGGGATCTATTCCGAGCCAGATCCATCCGGTAACTCGTCCGCTGACCAGTTCCGCGGCGAAAACCTGCGCCCGATGGAGATAGTCGAAGGAATCCACGCCCATCAGGCCATTGTCACCCATGGCGAAATACATAACGCCGTCGTAGAGCCAGCGGATTGCCAATGCCGCCAGATATAATTTCACCAGCATCGCCCCGGACGAGGACACCCCGGTGGCTTGGTTGATTTCGACGAGTTGGATTTTCGGGGGGGCTGGCGCGTTCATATCGGATCGACTCCAAACCGAATTCTATGCTACGGCCCGATCATCTACAACGCTTGACGATTTTCTGCGGCAGCGAACTCATTCCCGCCGCTCGCTGATCGCTTTGCCCTGACAGCGGACGACGCAATCTCAACAAATGAGTTTTGATAACCCCATATTCCTGCTGGTGCTGCTCGCCAGCGCGGCGGCGGTGCGCTTGCCGTCGGGCCTGGCGGGCTGGTCGCTGCTTGCGATATGCGCGGTCTTCTATTTTTTTGCCGGCATATTCGATTTCTCGTTGTTCGTTGCAATCATCATCGTCAATTGGGTGGCGGCGACACTGGTGCGGCGTTCGCGCCTGATTTTCTGGCTTGCCATCGCCGGAAATCTGGCGATTCTTGTTTTCTTCAAATATCGCGAAATGCTGTTGCCTGAGGCCGTGGCCGGCGATTTCCGCCGGATCGCCATCCCCCTGGGTATTTCATTTTATCTGTTTCATATCCTCGCTTATCTCGCCGATTTGCGCATGGGCCGGACTCGGCTGGTTGGTTTGCACAAATTCTCACTGTTCGTCGGATTTTTCCCCCATCTCATTGCCGGACCGATCGTGCGGGCGAATCAATTGGTCCCGCAACTTGAGCGGCTTTGGCATGGCCAGCGTGTCCGCCGCCATCTTGTGTTTTTCGGACTCGCTCTATGTCTTCTGGGCCTGGTCAAGAAAATTGTATTTTCGAATTCACTTGCGCCGGTCGTCGACGATCTGTTCCACACCGTGCCGTCAGACATGTTGACCGCTTGGGCGGGCGCCTGGCTGTTCGGGTTCCAGATTTATTTTGATTTCTCGGGCTACACCGACATTGCCTTGGGATCGGCGATGCTGCTCGGGCTGCGCTTGCCGACGAACTTCCGCACGCCATATCTGGCGGCCGACCCCCGCGAGTTCTGGCAGCGCTGGCACATCACTCTCTCATATTGGATTCGAGATTATCTCTACATTCCACTGGGTGGCAGGCGCGAGGGCGGTCCGGCGTGGCAGGCTACCGTTCTCATCGGCGTCATGGTGCTTGCCGGGCTTTGGCATGGCGCGAATTGGACGTTTGTCGCCTGGGGCGGGCTCTGGGGCGTCTACATCCTGATTTGGCGCCTGCTGGCGCCTTCAATATCGTCGGTTCCAGTCGTCGCGAAGTGGGCGGTGCACATTCAAGTTGTCATGGTGCTATGGGTGTTTTTCCGGGCCCCCGACATCGGCTTCGCCCTGCGTTACATTGGACAGATGTTTACGTTCGAGCTTCCGGTGGCGTCGCGCCAGGTTGTTGTTGCGGGGGTCGTTGGATGCGCAGGTCTCATGGGCTTGCATTGGCTCGAAAGCCTGACCCAGCAGGCTTCCGCGATCTTGCGGCTTCGGCGCATGGCTCATCCTGTCGTCATCGGAATTGTTGCCGGTCTTTGTCTCCTCCTCCTGCTGTTCCCGAACTATGACATCAACCCCTTCATCTACTTCCGTTTCTAGATTGCTGCGCTGGAGCGCGGGCCTTCTGGCTGGGCTTGTCCTCGCGGCAATGATCTTCGAAGTTGCGCTGCGCGCCATGGAGGCGTCGCCGTGGTGGCGCGTGCTACCGGCGGTGCACGCGCAATTCGACGGTCCGGATCCGGAGCTCGGCTATGCTCATCGCCGCAATGTCAGCGGCTTATGGATCCGGGAGAATCGCGCCTTCGTTAGCATGAATGCGCAGGGCCTCCGCGATCGTTCGCGAAGCCAGCTCCCGGCCCCCGGCGTATTGCGCATTGCCGTAGCTGGCGATTCCATCACGGAAGCCATGCAGGTCGATGAGCCCGATCTGTTTACGTTGCGCGCAGAGCGGAAACTGGCCGATCGCGGCGAGCGCGTGGAGGTGCTGAATTTTGGATCGAGCGGGGCGTTGCCGTTGCAACAACTGTTGTTCCTGGCCGACCGTGGCCTGCCGATGGGCATTGACGCGGCGGTGTTCATGTTTGCGGCGAGCGATTTTCTCAACTCTCTCATGCGCAACGACAGGTTTTTGCCTGCCTACGTGGACGACTCCTCGGGCAACCTTGTGATTGGCCGTAGCTATCGAAGCCGTTCCAGCCATCGTCTGGCCGACAGGTGGGCCGGGCGCGCCTTTTTCTGGGTTGTCGACCACTCACGGGTCGCAAACGCGCTCTATATCAGGGCTAAGACGGGTTTTTTGTCGGGCGAATCAATCAAGGCGGCGCGGCCGAGCGGCAACGAATCGTGCAAGGAATTGCGTGAAAGCGCGCTCGAACAGCAGCGGTTGTGGATCGAGGGCGAGCCGCAATGGGCGGCGCGGCGAGTTGATCGCTTCCTCGCCGATGTGTCGGTTCTGCTGAAGGGAAAACCGGCTATTTTCATGTTATGGGGTTTTGGCCTGCCGGAACGAGCCTGCACCGAAGCGACGGAGTTGCGCACCCGCGTGGTGGCGCAAGCGCGAAAAAAAATCGAGGCCGCAGGAATTTCTTTTGTCGATGTCGATATGGCCACCCTTGGCAAGATGGGCGACGAGAGTGGTTTTCAGAAGCTCGGCGGGTTCGGCGCGAGGCTCGGCTATGGGCACCTCAATCCCTGGGGGCACGAGATCTATGCCCAGGTGCTGACCGATGCGATCACCTCGCGGTTTTCCAATTTGCTCCAGCGTGGCAAGTCGGCCTGCTCCGCTCCAAATTGCTCAGGCCAGAATTAGTAATGCGCGCTGATCTGGTTTCTGAAGCTGCGGATCCTGAATCGAACGCAACAACGAGGTCATGACTTGTGCGGCATAGCAGGCCTGTGGCGCTTTAGCGGGGCTCCCGACGATCGGCTGTTGGCCGACGCGCGTGCCATGACCTCGGCCATCGCCTATCGCGGTCCGGACGGCCATGGTCACTGGGTCGATGGCGATGCTGGCGTCGCGTTGGGCCATCGGCGCCTGGCGATCATCGATCTTTCGGCGACCGGTCATCAACCGATGGCGAGCGCCGACGGGCGCATCATTGTGACCTACAACGGCGAGCTCTATAATACGGCCGAAATCGCTGCCGAATTGGCGATGCCGTTTCGAGGCACGTCCGACACCGAGGTTCTTGCCGAGGCCATCGCACGCTACGGCATCAATGGTGCGCTGCGGCGGACGAATGGACTGTTTGCGTTCGCAGCGTTCGACCGCAAGACGCGAACCTTGCACCTGGCGCGCGACCGGCTCGGCATCAAGCCGCTTTATTGGACGCGGCAAAATGGCGTATTTGCCTTTGCCTCCGAGCTCAAGGCCCTCACTGCGCTCGATGGCCTCGCGTTCACGCTGGACCCGGCCGCGGTCGGTCTGTATTTGCGGCATGCCTGCGTCCCGGCGCCAAGCTCCATTTATCGGGATGTGGCCAAGCTGTTGCCCGGCCAGCGCCTCGAAGTCACGACCGGCCGTATTGACGCGCACACTTTCTGGGATCCAGCGGCCATTGCGATGGCGGGGCAGGCCAATCCCGATCGCCGCCCGGATGATGAGGTTGAGGAAGAGCTTTCTGCATTGCTTGCAGATAGCGTCAAGCGGCAGATGGTGTCCGATGTGCCGCTCGGCGCTTTTCTGTCGGGCGGCATCGACTCTTCGATGGTCGTGGCACTGATGCGCGCGGCCACCAATGCTCCGGTCAAGACCTTCACCATTGGTTTCAGGGAAAAAGCATTCAATGAAGCCGAACAGGCTCGCGCCGTGGCGCGTCATCTCGGCACCGAACACACCGAGCTGTTGTTGTCGGCGGACGATGCACTCGCGATCGTGCCGCAATTGCCCACGATGTATGACGAGCCGTTCGCGGATTCATCGCAACTTCCCACCTTCCTGGTGTCCAGGCTGGCACGTCAGCATGTGACCGTGGCGCTGTCGGGCGACGGCGGGGACGAGGCGTTCGGCGGCTATGTGCGCTATCAGGGAGTGGAGAGGCTGTGGAACGTCATTCGGCATGTGCCGCACGCCGGTCGCAGGCTTAGTGCGCAGGCAATCGGCCTGCTTTCGCCGGGTGCATGGGATGCCCTCGCGCCGATCGTGCCGCGGCGGTGGCGCCCGACCCATTTCGGCGACAAGGTGCTCAAAGGAGCGGGCCTGCTGGCGGCGGAGGGGCCGCTCGATATGTACCAGCGGCTCATTTCGCAATGGCCCGACCCGGGCAAGGTTCTCCAGAACGCAGCGGAAGGGGTCGGGTGGGTGGAGCGTCTCGCCAGCAAGACCGCAGGCCTCGATCCGACCGCTCGCATGCGTCTCATCGACATGATGAGCTATCTCCCTGACGATGTGCTGACCAAGGTGGACCGCGCCTCCATGGCGGTGAACCTGGAGGTGCGTGTGCCACTGCTCGATCATCGGGTCGTCGAATTCGCGTGGCGGCTGACCACCGACCGCCTCATCGCCAACGGCGAAGGCAAGCGGCCATTGCGCGGCGTGCTGTCCCGCTACCTGCCGAAAGCATTGATCGATCGGCCAAAGATGGGATTCGGCGTGCCCATCGGCGAGTGGCTGCGGGGGCCGCTGCGCGCATGGGCCGAGGAACTGCTGTCGCCTCAGGCGTTGTCCGCGGATGGACTGCTCCATCCTGAACTCGTCCGAGCCCGCTGGGCCGAGCACATCGCTGGCCAACGCAATTGGCAGCATGCCTTGTGGACCGTGCTGCAGTTTCAGGCCTGGCGGCAAGCCAGTCGGGAGCAGCCGTTTCGGCAGCCGGCGGCCGCGGTGCAGGCTATTTGACGAGACCGTCACCGCGCATCGGCCACAGCGAGCGCAACGCGGTGAGGGCCATGATTGCCGTCATGGCGATGAACAGGACCCAGTCGCTCACCTGATTGATATGGAATGTCTTCTCGGGGTGGAACTTCAGCCACATCGAGATGATGCAGGATGCGATCAGCGCCTGGGCCAACCTCCTGGAGACTCTGTCGGCCGCGATCCAGTTGAAGAATTGCGGCAGGCACAGCAAAAAGAAGATCAAGCGGTAGGTGTAGTTCGTCCCGAGCAGCAGGAAGCTGCCGCAATAGATGCCGGCGCCGAAAAGAAACGCCGTTCCATCCCGCCCGCGGTCCAGCACACAGGTTTCCGAGCGTCGGCTCCAGGCCACAGCAGCAATCGCCGCAGCCAGCAACAGCGCGAGAACGACCGCCGCATGTGGAAGCCATGACTTGGTGAGCCCGGCAACATTGAGCCCCAGACGCGGCGCATACAGAATCTCGAACCGGTCGAAAATGATCGTGTAGCCGTAAGAAATGTAAGGCGACACCGGAGAAATTCTCCGGATATGGGGCAGCACATCGACAAGGCTGTAAAGGTAGAGGGCGGTGAAGGCGATCAAGGAGATGGTGACGACAATCGCTGTGCGGTTGAAGCGAACGATCAGGGATGTGCAGAACAAGGCGAAAAACTTGAGCGCAATGGCCAGGCTCAGCAGCAGGGCGGCCGCGATCGCAACAGCCTTGCGGCGCTCGGAATAGATCAGCGCCGCGGCGCAAACCAGACTCCACTCGACAATGTCGATGTTGCCTCGCTCGAATGCGAGGATCGTCGAGGGCGACAACACCATGGGTAACGCGACGATCCCCATGGCGATCGAACGGCCGCTCAAGAGAATCGTCACGAGAACGATAGCCGGCAGTTCGATCGCAATAGCCAGCCACGCCGTTTCGGCCGCGGTCATTCCGAGCCGGCCAAGCAAGAGCCACATCGGCGGATAGTTGTAGCTGCCCGTCCGGTAGCCGCAGTCGGCGTAAGGGTAGGTTTCGCCATCGGCGGCGCATTGGGCGGCGGTGCTGGTGATGGCGTGGAGATCGTAGAATGGCGGCAGCGCAACGCCCGGGAAACCGATCGTTCTCCAGGTATGCGACCAGTCGAGTCCAAACACGAAAGCCGCCGTCAGCAGGACCAGGGTGACCAATCCGATAGCCGCGCCTACAATGGTCCCGGAATAGGGCCTTGCGAGAATAGCGCGCGCCTGCGATCCAATTCTGCCAAGGTGACGTCCCGCAAAGTTCATCATCATCAGTATGAATTCGTTGCTTGGAAATGAGCGGACATGCTTGACCAGACCGACCCCCCATCTTCAGGTGCCGAGGGCAGCGCACACCGCAGTGACGTCGAGGTGGAAATCACGCTTCTCGTGCCGGTCTATAATGAGGAGAAAAATATTATACCTCTGGTGCAGGAAATAAAAAAGGAGATCGGCCTGCCGCACCAGATCGTTATCATCTACGACCGGGACGACGATACGACCTTGAATCACCGCGAAGCCCTGCTAGCGATCGATCCCGCAATTGCCTTCGTTCGAAACACCAGCGGCGGCGTTATCAACGCATTCCGGACCGGATTCGACGTGGCCAAGACCCGCTATATCGTGCCGATCATGGCTGATCTCTCAGATACGCCTGCCACCATACTCGAAATGCATCGCAAAATGCGGGAGGGCTACGACCTGGTCGTCGGATCGCGCTATTGCGAGGGCGGCCGGAAGGTTGGCGGGCCCTATATCAAGTATCTCCTGTCGATCACCGCCAACCGCACGCTGCACCGCCTGACGGGGATACCGACCCACGACATGACCAATGCCTTCATCATGTATCGCAAGGAAGTGCTGGATAACATCCATATCCGGAGCAGCGGCGGCTTCGAAGTCACCATGGAATTGATCGCCAAGGCCTACATCCTCGGCTACAAAATCACCGAGGTGCCCACGGTCAATCGCGACCGGGCCGCAGGCAAGTCGAGCTTTCAGCTGTTCAAATGGATTCGGAATTATCTCTACTGGTATTTTTATATCCTGATTTATTCGGTCGTAAGCCGGATCAACGCCCACTACGTGCGCGACACCCGGAAAACCTGATGCCGCTTGCGAGCACAGCGGTTTCAGGCGCAGAGTTGTCATGAAGGACGTGGCCGAATGCCCGGTTTGCGGACATCATGACTTCATCGAATTGTTTTCGAGCAATTATTCGGGAACGGTCAAGCAGGCCGCTGCGTATTTCCTGACCGATCGGGAAAAGGCGGTCCATGGCAGGATCGTGCGCTGCGGGCGGTGCAGCTTTGTGCTGACATCGCCGCAATACGAGCCCGCGCAATACGATCAACTCTATCGCGAGGTGGCCAAGGTGGAACGCCCGAGCGGCCGGACGCTGGCCGTGTCGGCGCGATACCGGGGGCTGGCCAAGCGCGTCCGCTCGTATGTGGGCGGCGGCCGCTTTCTCGATTTCGGCTGCGGTGACGGGCACTTTCTCGATCACATGCCGGCATTTCAGGGGGTCGGTTTCGAGGTGCGCCCAGGCGCGGTTGCCGGCACCAACGCCACGGACGGCCGCATTATCGTCGGAGAGCTAGAACCTGCGGTCTCGGCGGGCCTCCTTCAGCCCGCCTCGTTCGACTTCATTACGACCTGGGATGTGCTCGAGCATCTGCCGATGCTGTCGCGCGACGTCGGCCTGCTTC
>CAMDEB010000002.1 GCA_945893085.1 Rhodoplanes serenus
GCGCGACGGATCTTCGCAATCGTCTCCACGACCAGCATTCCAATCTTGGCTCCCATGAAAGTGGAAGCCAGTGTGGACCCTCAGTGCGGGGGGCCCGATTGGACGCCGATCACCCCGAAAACGGGGTCCTTATTCCATGCCGAAACACATTCAGAACGCCGACGTTGGTCGATGCGGCACCGGTATCGCCGGTGCCGGAGTTGCCGGTATTGCTGCCGGAGTTGAGAACGCCGACGTTGGTCGAAGCCAGGCCGTTGTTGTCGCTGGTGTTGCCGGTGCGGGTGCCGTCGGCATTGAGCGCGCTGACGTTGGTCGACGCGATGCCGCCGCTCTGCGTGGTATTGCCGGTCCGGGCGCCCGACGCGTCGAGCACGCTGGCATTGGTCGAGGCCAGCGGCGTGTTCGTGCCGTCACCCGTGGTCATGCCCACGCTGGTGTTGTCGCCGATCTGCACCGGGTTGCTGGGAAGATTGGGCACGGCTTGCTTCACCGCTCGGATCTTGTTCTTGGTGATCGCAACGACGGTGCCGCCCTTCTTTTTCACGACCTTCTTGACGGTCACGACTCGTGAGCCGACGGCATTGCCGGAACGGGATATCACGCGCTGACCGATGGCTTCACCGCGACGCAGGATTCCCCGCGGCGCGTTGCCGAAATTCGCTCCACCTGAAAAGAAATTGCTGCCGCTGAAACCCGGTCCGCTGCCGCCGACCGTGCCGCCAATGACGCCGCTGGTCCCAACGCTGCCGCCGGTCACTCCACCGACGGTGCCGCCGACCGTGCCACCGACCCCGGTGCCGATCCCGCCGCCGACGCTGCCGCCCGCGCTGATGCCACCCACCGCGCCGGTGCTAATTCCGCCGACCGTACCGCCGATGCTGCCGCCGCCGATTCCACCAATGGCGCCGCCGACACCGCCGATCGCGCCGCCGACCACGCCACTGCCGACCGAAGTTCCGCCGACGCTGACCTTGCCGCCGCCGACACTGACCTGGGCGTGCACTGACGTGCCCAATGCCGTGGTCAGGCACAGAGCTGTTAGTCCCATCCGCAAAATCGATCCGATTTCGGAACGGGCCTCGTTATTTGCCTCGTTGTTCATTGACGCATCTCCCACCAAAAGCCCGTTGCGGGCTTGTTTTGAGTCCCTGAGGAACCTGTGGAGATAACGGATGCGTGTAAGGCGAAGTTCCGGCACGCAATGCTATTTTTAACGTCTGCTACCCGGAACTCTTTTGAATTTCGCCAGCAAATGAGCGGGATGCGACAATAAGGTCATGACGAGCACCCTGCCTGATCGGGTCGCAACGCCGCCTCAATGTCCGGCGGCGTGAGCCCCGCGGGTGCGGGTGTCTGCCGCGCCGATCAAACCTTCCGGTGTGATCATGATCGAGTTGGCCGAGGTTCCCGGCCGCCGCACCACCACGCGATGACCGCGCGCCTCCAGCGCGCGCACCGCCGTGGCCGGCAGGCTCTCGACCCCCACCTCGTCCGGCAGCCATTGGTGATGGATGCGCGGCGCCGTCACCGCATCCGCGACGCTCATGCCGCGGTCGATCACGTTGACGATCACCTGCAGCACCGCGGTGATAATACGGCTGCCGCCGGGCGACCCGGTGACCAGGAACGGTTTGCCGTCCTTGAGGACGATGGTCGGGGTCATCGACGACAGCGGGCGCTTGCCCGGACCCGGCTCGTTGGCTTCAAAGCCGATCAGGCCGAAAGCGTTGGGTGAGCCGGGCTTGACGGCGAAGTCGTCGAGTTCGTTGTTCAGCAGAATGCCGGTGCCTTCGGCGACGATGCCGACGCCATAGCTGAGATTGAGCGTGTAAGTGTTCGACACCGCATTGCCGAAGCGATCGACGATGGAATAGTGCGTGGTGTTGTCGCTCTCGAACGCCGCGGGATTGCCGGCATTGATCTCCCGCGAAGGCCGCGTGCGCTCCGGATCGATGGTGGCGCGCTGTGCGGCGGCATAGCGCTTCGAGATCAATCCGGCGACCGGCACCTTCACCACATCGGGATCGCCGAGCAACTGCGCGCGATCGGCATAGGCGCGCTTCATCGCTTCGATCATGAAATGCAGCGACTTGGCGTCGCCTGAGCGCAGGTCGTACTCCTCGAGCACGTTCAGCATTTCGATCAGCAGCACGCCGCCGGAGGAGGGCGGCGGCATCGAGACGATGTCATAGCCGCGATACTTGCCACGCACCGGCGTCCGCTCGACGGCGCGATAGCGCTTGAGATCCTCGCGCGTCATCAGGCCGCCGGCCGCGCGCACCGCCGCGACCAGCTTGCCGGCAATCGGCCCGTCGTAGAATGCACTGGGACCATTGCGCGCGATCGCCGCCAACGATGCGGCAAGATCGCGCTGCACCAGCGTGTCGCCTTCGCGCAGCGGCATGCCCTGTTTGAGAAAAATCTTGGCCGACGCCGGCCAGCGGGCGAAGCGTCCTGCATTCTCTGGAATGGAGTCGGCGATGTCGGTCGCGACCGGGATGCCGTTGCGCGCCAGCGCGATCGCCGGCGCGATCAGTTGCGCCAGCGTGAATCGTCCGGAGCCGTACTTCTGATGCGCGAGTGCCAGCCCCGCGACCGTGCCCGGCACGCCGACGGCAAGTCCGAGGTCGCGCGACTTCCGCGGGTCGGCCTCGCCGCGCTCGTCGAGATAGGTCGTGCGCGTGGTCGCCGCCGGCGCGGTCTCGCGGTAGTCGATCGTGAACTGTTCGTTGCGCGCGGCGAGATGGATGACCATGAACCCGCCGCCGCCGATGTTGCCGGCGCGCGGATAGGTGACGGCGAGGGCGAATCCGATGGCCACCGCGGCGTCGACCGCGTTGCCGCCCTTCTCCAGCACCTCGACGCCGATCCGCGTGGCGTGCCTTTCCTGCGCCGTCACCATGCCGTTACGGGCGGTCACCGGCTGGACGCGCGGGAACTCGGCTGTGATCGTGCTGCGTTGCGCCGGGGCGGGGGAGACGGCGCCTGTCGCCAGGAGCAGGCCGACAATCAGCGCGCGAAGGGGCGTTCGGATCATGCCGCGATTCATGCCGCGAGCCTATCCGAAGCCAGGCGGCGGTGGTACCGTTTACGACTTGCGATAAAAAATCTGGGGAGGATGACCATGCTGACACGTCGCACGACGCTAGCTGGGCTCGCCGCGGGCACCGCGGCGCTCGCTTGCAGTTCGGTTCCGGCCTGGAGCCAGAACTTCACCAAACAGGTGCACATGATCGTGCCCTATGGGCCGGGCGGCACGTCGGACATCCTGGCGCGGCTGATCGGGCCGAAGCTGTCGGCGGCGATCGGTCAGCCGGTCATCGTCGAGAACAAGCCGAGTGCATCGGGCAACATCGGCGCCGATTTCGTCGCCAAGCAGGCGGGCGATGGCCACACCCTGCTGATCACCGACGTCGGCACGATCGCGACGCAGCCCAGCCTGGTGAAGAAGCTGTCCTTCGATGTGCAGAAGGACTTGGTGCCGATCGGCATGGTGATGTTCTCGCCGTATTGTTTTGCCGTGCATCCCTCACTGCCGGTGAGCACGTTTGCGGAACTCATCGCCTACGACAAGGCCAACCCCGGCAAGCTCAACGTCGGCAACAGCGGCGTCGGCTCGATCCAACATCTGCTGGCGATCGTGATCGCCAAGAAATACGGGCTCAAATGGGGCATGGTGCCCTACCGCGGCGGCGCGCCGGCAGTCCGCGCCGTGGTTTCCAACGAAAGCAACGTGATCTTCAACGGCGCGCTGGCGACCATGCCATTCGTCAAGCAGGGTCAGCTCAAAGGCATCGCGGTGTCGGGCGACAAGCGTCTGCCCGGCTTGCCGGACCTGCCGAACTTCAAGGAACTCGACATGCCGATCGTGGAGGTCGGCTCCTGGCAAGGCCTCCTCGCGAGCAAGGGCACGCCCCCGGCGATGGCGGCGCGGCTCAACTCCGAAATCAAAAAGATTTTGGCGATGCCGGAGATCGCCAACAAGATCGTCGAGTTGGGCGGCGAGGTGCGCACCGACACGCCGGAACAGTTCGGCGCATGGATCGCCAAAGCGATCGTCGACTGGGGCGCGGTGGTGAAGGCGGAGAACCTGCAGACCGACGGCTGAGATCGTTGCGCGAGCAGGAAAACATGACCCTGCGCGTCAATGTTCCCGATCTCGCCTTCGCGGCGTTTCTGGTCGCACTGGGTGCGTTCGCCTTCGCGCTGGCGTCCAACCTTTCGGTCGGCACCGCGGCGGCGATGGGCCCGGGCTACGTGCCGCGCGGGCTCGCCGGCATCATCATGGTCTATGGCGTGGTGCTCGGCTTGCGCGCGGCGTTCACCGGACGGCAGGCGTTTCCGGGGATTGCGTGGCGGCCGCTGCTGCTGATCACAGCTGCGGTCGCGCTGTTTGCGATCCTGCTGCCGCGGGCCGGCCTCGCGCTGACGAGCCTCGCGGTGGTGATCTGTTCGGGATTTGCCGCCTACGATGTGCGGCTGCGCGAGAACGCGCTGCTCGCGGTCGCGCTGGCGATCTTTGCGGTGCTGCTGTTCGTCACGGTGCTCGGATTGCCGATTCCGGTTTGGCCGCAATGAGTGGAGCGGCGGCGTGGACCTGATCGCCAATCTCGCCACCGGGTTCGGGGTTGCGCTGACGCCGGCCAATCTCGGCTTCTGCCTGCTCGGCGCACTGATCGGCACGCTGGTCGGCGTGCTGCCCGGCATCGCGCCGATCACCACCATCGCGATCCTGCTGCCGTTCACGTTTTCGCTGCCGCCGACCTCGTCGCTCATCATGCTGGCGGGAATTTTCTACGGCGCACAATACGGCGGCTCGACCACGGCGATCCTGGTCAACGTGCCGGGCGAATCCTCCGCCATCGTCACCTGCCTCGATGGCCATCAGATGGCCAAGCAGGGCCGCGCTGGACCGGCGCTCGCCATTGCCGCCATCGCCTCGTTCGTCGCCGGCACCATCGCCACGCTGGTGATCGCCACCGCGAGCGTGCCGATGAGCTGGCTGGCGCTCAAATTCAACGCCGCCGAGTATTTCAGCCTGATGGTGCTGGGTCTGACCGGTGCGGTCGTGCTCGCGGCCGGCGCGCCGGAGAAGGCGGTGGCGATGGTGCTGGTCGGACTGCTGCTCGGCCTGGTCGGCATCGACGTCAACACCGGCACGCCGCGCATGACCATGGACATCGCCGAGCTCGGCGACGGCATCGGCTTCGTGCCGATCGCCATCGGCCTGTTCGGCATCGCCGAGCTTGCGGTCACGCTCGGCAGGCCGCGGGACCACAGCCTGTTGTCGTTCAAGCTCAGCAATCTTTGGCCAAGCTGGGCGGAAATCCGCCAGTGCATTCCGGCGATGTTGCGCGGCACCGTGCTGGGCTCGGTGCTCGGCGTACTGCCCGGCGGCGGCGCGGCGCTGTCGTCGTTCGCGGCCTACGCGTTGGAGAAGAAGTGGTCGCGCCATCCGGAGCGTTTCGGCCGCGGCGCAATTGAAGGTGTCGCCGCGCCAGAGGCTGCCAACAACGCCGGTGCGCAGACCAGCTTCATTCCGCTGCTGACGCTCGGCATCCCCGGCAACGCCATCATGGCGCTGATGGTCGGCGCGATGATGATCCAGGGCGTGCAGCCCGGACCGCAGGTGATGACCGCGCAGCCGCAATTGTTCTGGGGCGTGATCGCGTCGATGTGGCTCGGCAACCTGATGCTGATCGTGCTCAACCTGCCGATGATCGGGCTGTGGGTGTCGCTGCTGCGGGTGCCTTACCGGCTGATGTTTCCGGCGATCGTGCTGTTCTGCTGCATCGGCACCTATTCGGTCGGCAACACGGTGTTCGACATCTGGGCGATGCTGCTGTTCGGCGTGCTCGGCGTGTTCTTCTACAAGGTCGGCGCGGAGCCGGCGCCGTTCATCCTCGGCTTCATCCTCGGCCCGCTGATGGAGGAGAACTTCCGACGCGCCATGTATCTCTCGCGCGGCGATCCGCTGGTGTTCATCGAGCGGCCGATCAGCGCGGTGCTGCTGCTGATGTCGCTGGCGCTGCTGGTGATCCTGGTGCTGCCGGCGGTGAAGAAGAAACGGGAAGAGGTGTTCCAGGAGTAGCGCTGGCGCGCGCTACGCCGCGCCTTCGTCCAGGAACGCCTGCACCGCTGCGAACAGTGCCCCGCGGCTCCTCTCGATCATCATATGGTGCGTGCCTTCGGCCAGCATGACGAAGCGCTTGCCGGGCGAGTTGACCAATAGCGGGAACAGCGTCTGCGACATGTAGGGCGGCGTGTCGCTATCCCATTCGCCGAGCACGATCAGCGTCGGCGCGGTGATCTTCGCCGGGTCGTACATCGGCTTTCCAGCCAGCCAGAACTCCGCCGTGTCCTGCACGGTGCCATTCGGCGCGCGGATCACCGGCGGGTTCTGTTTCGCGCCGACTGGATCGGTTGCCCAGTTGGCCTTGCTCCATTGCTCGAACCAGCCGGCGGGAATGTGGTCGGCCTTCTTGTGATTGGGCACACCGGCCAGCCAGCGTGCTTTCGCCTGCTCGGTGGTCACGGTGCGGTAGGCGCCGATCGGGTCCGAGCCGCCGTGAATGTGCGACGGCGTGGTGCGCAGCCACGACGGTGCGTAGAGCATCAAACGCGCCACCTTGTCTGGATTCTGCGTCGTGTAAGTCGCCATCTGCGCGCAGCCCCACGACCAGCCGAGCAGGTTGAGGCGTGTCAGCTTACGGCGCTTGAGGATCATGTCGACGACCGAGCCGACATCCTTTACCGCTTGCGGCGTGCGCACCACCGGCGCATTGGCCTCAGGCTTGTCGTTCATCTCTTTCGGCCGGGTCGAGCGGCCATAGCCGCGCACGTCGAGGCAATAGACGTCGTAGCCGTGCGAGGCGATGTACTCCATCCACGACTGACTGCCGAGCGGCAGGTCGAACATGCTGTGCGCGGGATAGGTCGAGCCGTGCACGTAGAGCAAGGTGCGTTCCGGCGTGAACGACGTCATGTCCGCCGGTCGCTTGTTGCGGACATAGATTTCGATGCCCGGATCGGAGGGCACCATCATTTCTTCGGTGACAAGTTGCGGGGCGCTCACGATGAAACCCGGCAGTCCTTCAGAATCTCCGGCTTGAACGCTAGGCCGTGCCCCGGCCGCTCCGGCGCCGTGATGGTGCCGTTCTTAACCGGCACCGGCTCGACCCAGAGATCCTCCGACAGGCCCATGTCCTCGATCCAAAGCCCGTTCGGGATCGAGGCGAGGATCTGCACGTTCAATTCCGGGAACAGGTGCGGCGCCATCGCGATGCCCCAGGTGTCGGCCAGCACCGCGGTCTTGCGCAGATCGGTGAAGCCGCCGCGCATCGGGTCGGGCTGCAGGATCGGAATGCGCGGGTCCTCGAAAAACGGCCGCAGATCGAAGCGGGTGAAGTGCGTCTCGCCGCCGACGATACGGATGTCGAGTTTCTCGGCGACGCGCATGTAGCCCTTGAAGTCGTCGGCCGGCACCGGCTCTTCCAGCCAGTAGATGTCGTAGGGCTCGATCTTGCGGCCCTGCTGGATCGCGACGTCCGCGGTCCAGCCCTGGTTGATGTCGATCATGATGTCGACGTCGGGGCCAAGCGCCTCGCGCATCCGCTTCACGTTCTCCACGTCGCCGCGCAGGTTTGTGGTGTGCGCCATCTGCATCTTGATCGCCTTGTAGCCCTGCGACTTGTAGTGCAGCGCCTTGGCGATCATGCCGTCGCCGCCGGAGCCGCGAAAACAACCGCTGCCGTAGACCGGAAGCGTCGCGCGCACGTGGCCCCACAACCGGTGCAGCGGCATGTTGGCGCGCTTGCCGATCGCGTCCCACAGCGCGATGTCGAGCGCCGACTGCGCCATGGTGGCGATGCCGCCGCGGCCGTAGGTGACGGTCAGCTTCCAGATATCGTTCCAGATGCCTTCGACCGCGGTCGCATCCTTGCCGATGACGCGCGGGATGATCACCTCGTCCAGGATGGCCGTGATGGTGCGCAGCCCCGGCCGGAACGAAAACAAGTAGCCCATGCCGACGATGCCGCTCGTGGTCTCGACCTCGAGCACCAGGATGTTGCGCGCGTCACCGAACGAATGACCCTTCAGCCACGGTGTCTCCGGCCACGGCACCCGCAGGATGCTGGTGCGGATGGCCTTGATGGTCATGTCGGTCATGGTTTTTGTCCGTTGAGGCTGTGTTCCACGCAGTCATCATAGCTCGGCAGTCGCGTGATGAACCCACCCGAATGCAGGCTTTGGCCGAGCCGCTCGAAACCCTCGTGCGACATCTCCGGACTGCGCGCCCACAGGCCGGCGTCGCGGTAGCGCCGAAGCGAGGCGATGAGTATCTCTGGTGGCACATCCGGAAAGAACGACGCCGTGGCTTTCGCCAGCTCTTCGGCAGGGTTGGCGTACAGCCACTGCTCCATCTTGGCGGTGGCGCGCACCATCGCCGCGAACGCATCGCGGTGCCGGGCGACGCCGTCTTTGCTGGCGATGAAGGCGGTGTAAACGGTCGGTCCGCGCGTGCTGGCGGCATAAAGCAGATCGCCGGCGGACTGACGCTCGGCCATCGACATGAAGGGTTCGAACGCCTGCATCACGTCGATCTCGCCTCCGCGCAGCGCCGCGTAGTTGCGATCCATCGGCCGGTCGGCGATGCGCTTGAGTTGGTTCGGATCGACGTCGCGCAGGCGCAGATCGTGCTGCAGGCACTGCCACGGGGTCGGAACCTCTGACACGGTGGTAAACCGTAAGTTGTCGAGATCGGTGAGCTGGAACGGCTGGCGGTCGCTGCGTCCGAACAGGAAAAACGGATCGCGCGACACCACCTCGCCGAAGCAGACCAGCGGCGAGTTCGCGTCCTGGTCGTGCGCCTTCATCACCCGCATCGGCCCGCCCCAGGTGATGTCGACGCTGCCGTCGAGCAGCATCGGCACGGCATCGCCCGGCGTGTCCGAGGTCATCATCTCGATATCGAGACCCTCGCGGGCGTAGAAGCCGAGCGCCTGGGTCGCGTAGAACGGCGCGTAGAAGATCGCGCGGAAATTCTCCATGAGCTTGATTCGCATGGTGGGCTGCTCCGCGACGGCGTGATGCTTTTTTAGCGTTGCCGCGATTTTTGAGGATGCCTAAGCTTGATACAAGGCAAAGTTTCCAGCCGCATGCGCGAGGACCACAGGCTCATGAAAGCACTATGCAGCGGATTGTTGCTCGCCGTCGCGACCATCGTGTGTGCCGGCTCCGGCGCGGCATGGGCGCAAGACAGCTATCCCAGCAAGGTGATCACGCTGGTGGTGCCGGTGCCACCCGGCGGCGCCGCCGATTTCATCGCGCGGGCGCTCGGCCAGAAGCTTTCCGAGGCGGTCGGCCAGCCGGTGGTGATCAGCAATCGCGGCGGCGCCAGCGGCACCATCGCCTCCGACAACGTCGCAAAGGCGCCGGCCGACGGTTACACGCTGTTGTTGAATTCCATCACCACACACGGCATCGGCCCGCATCTCTACACCAAGCTGCCGTATGACTCGGTGAAGGACTTCACGCCGATCGTGCTGGCGGCCAGGCTGCCGTTGCTGATGACGATCAACGCGGCTCACTCGGCGAAATCGGTGAAGGACGTGATCGCCTACGGCAAGGCCAACCCCGGCAAGCTGTCGTTCGCCTCGTCGGGCAACGGCGGCGCGCCGCATCTCACCGGCGAATTGTTCAAGAACACCGCTGGAATCAACATGCTGCACGTTCCCTATCGCGGCAGCGGGCCTGCGGTGATCGACGTCGGCGCCGGCCGGGTCGACATCATGTTCGATGCTGTGCCCTCGCTACTGGCCCTGATCCAGGCCGACAAGCTCCGCCCGCTGGCCGCGGCCAGCGCCGTGCGCAATCCGATCCTCCCCGATGTGCCGACGTTCGCCGAGCTTGGCATGAGCGGCATGGAAATCTCGCTGTGGTACGGCATCGTTGGACCGGCTGGGCTGCCGGCTCCAGTCGTGCCGCGGCTCAACACCGAGTTCGGCAAGATCATGGCGTTGCCCGACATCGTGCAGAATTTTGGCAAGCAGGGCGCGGTGCCGGGCGGCGGCTCGCCGGCGCAGTACGCCGATTTCATGCGGGTGGAATCCACGCGTTGGGGCGAGGTGGTGCAGAATAACGGTATTCCCAAGCTGGAGTAATTGCCTCGCCCGCGCTACCGCGACTGCGCGTGATACACGCTGTTTGGCCGCATGTCGGTCGCCGATGCCACGCGGTTGGTCATGTTGTAGAAGCCGGCGACCGCGGCGATATCCCAGATGTCGCGGTCGGAAAACCCCGCCTTGCGCAGTGCCTCGCGGTCGCTTTCTTCGGTCTTCCAGGATTCGGTGGTCAGCTTCATCGCAAAGTCGAGCATCGCGCGATGCCGCTTGCTGAGCCGGGCGGCGCGATAGTTCATCACCATCAGTTCGCCCAGCACCGGATCGCCCGACAGCGCCCGCACCGCCGCGCCATGCGCGACCAGGCAATAGTAGCAGCGGTTCTGCGCCGATACCGCGACCGCGATCATCTCGCGTTCGAGTTTGGAAAGCCCGGACGGCGCGAGCATCAGATCGTTGTACATGGCAACGAATGGCTCGAGCTTGCTGTTGTCGAAAGCATAGGCCTTGAGCACGTTGGGCACGAAGCCCAGCTTTTCCTTGCATTTGCCGAAATAGGCCTGCATCGCCGGTGACAGCGCCCCGGGCTTGAGCGCCAGGGCGGTTATCGTCGTGTCATCGTCGGCGGCCATGCCGACCTGCGGCGAGACGGCCGCCTTGCCGGGCTTTGCTTTGACCAGACTTGCTTTTCGACCTTTTTTTGCCACCGCACCGCTCCCACATCTCTGATGGATGTCGAAGCCTACATCCCTTCCGCTTCCGGACGAAACCGTTACAGTCGGCGTGCCGCCATGAATGATTCTCGCCCCATCCCAGCGGACACAGCCGCTCCTCTCAGCGGCGATGATGCGCGTGTGGCTCGCGCCCTGACCGAAGCGGCCGGCGCGCTTGGCGCCGAGAGCGGCGCCGTGCCGGAAGGATTCGCCGCGCTGCTGTTCGGCCGCGCCGCGCCGGAAGATCTCGTGGACTACGATTCGCGCGAGCTCGCCGCGATGGCCCGCGACGCCTGGGCGTTCCTGGCCGCGCGCAAGCCGGGCTCGCCGAAGATCCGCTTCGAATCTCCACAGGCGAGCGCCGGAGCACATCTCAAGTCGGTCTCGGTGATCGAAATCGTCAATGATGATATGCCGTTTCTCGTCGATTCGGTGATGAGCGAATTGACCGAGCGTGGTCTTGATGTCCGCCTGGTTGCGCATCCGATCCTGGCAGTCGAGCGCGATGCGAACGGCAAGCTCAAGAACCTTCCGGTGGAGGCACTGCCGAGGGTCGTCGGCAAGGGCAATGGCCCACGCGAGAGCTTCATCCACATTCACGTCGATCGTGTCGATGACCCCCAACGGCGCAGCGAAATCGTGCAGGCGCTTGAGCAGGTGCTCGCCGAGGTCCGGCTCTGTGTCCAGGACTGGCGGCCGATGCTGGGGCGGATCGCAGAGGTCATCACCGAGCTGAAGACCAATCCGCCACCGCTGCCGGTCGACGATATCGCCGAGGCGATCCAGTTCCTCGAGTGGGTGGCGGGAAACAACTTCACCCTGCTCGGCGTTTGCGACTATGCGTTTCCTGGGCAGGAGCTCGATCTCCTGCCGGTGCCGGCCACCGGTCTGGGCATCCTGCGGCATGGCGATCTGCCGGTGCTTCAGCGTCGCGGTCAGGTCCTGACCATCACGCCGGAGATACGCGCGTTTTTCAGCGAACCCAAGACGCTCATCGTCACCAAGGCCAACATCAAGTCGCGCATCCATCGGCGCGTCTATCTGGACTATGTCGGCGTCAAACGCTTTGACGCGGACAGCAATCCGACCGGCGAATTCCGCATCGTCGGGCTGTTCACCTCGACCGTCTACAACCGCTCGACGCGGTCGATTCCCTATCTCCGGCGCAAGGTCGATGCGGTGGTCCGGCGTGCGGGGTTCGATCCCGAAGGCCATTCCGGCAAGGCTTTGGTCAACGTGCTGGAGAACTATCCGCGCGATGAGTTGTTCCAGATCGATGGGAACACGCTCTATCAATTCGCGCTCGCGATCCTACAGCTCGAGGAGCGGCCGCGCGTGCGGGTGCTGGCGCGCCGCGATCGCTTCGACCGCTTCGTCTCGGTGCTGGTCTATGTGCCACGCGAACGCTTCGACACTGACGTCCGCCAAGCGATCGGTGGTTACCTTGCGGACGCGTTCAACGGCCATGTCAGCGCGTTCTATCCCTCCTTTACCGAAGGGCCGCTGACGCGCGTCCATTTCATTATCGGCCGCACTGAGGGCGAAACTCCCAATCCATCTCGCACGACGCTGGAGGAAGCAGTCTCCGCGATCGTGCGCACCTGGACCGATGCATTGGCCGAGGCGCTCGCCGACGTCCACGAGCCGCCGCGGGCGCGAGCGCTGTTCGAGCGCTATCGCGAAGCTTTCTCCGAAGGCTACCGGGAGGTCTATTCGCCGCTCGACGCGGTCGCCGACATCCGCTTCATCGAGGGCCTGTCGGCGGAGCGCCCGCTCGGCGTCGATTTCTATCATCGCGTCTGGGACGAGAAACAGTGCGTCGGTCTCAAGGTTTGGAGCCACAGCCGGCCGATTCCGTTGTCGGAGCGGGTACCGGTGCTCGAGAACATGGGCTTCCGCGTGGTGGACGAACAGACCTACCATGTCGCAGCCGCCGTCGTGGGCGAGCCCGAGGTCTGGCTGCACGACATGATGCTGGAGCGGGCCGGCGGCGGTGGCGTTGATCTCGACTCGATGAAGCAGCCGCTCGAAGCCAGCTTCCTCACGGTGATGCGCGGCGGCGCCGAGAACGACGGCTACAACGCGCTGGTGCTGGCGGCGGGACTTTGGTGGCGCGATGTGGCCCTGGTGCGCACGATTTCGCGCTTCCTGCGCCAGATCCGCGTGCCCTATTCGCAAGACTACATGTGGGCGACGTTGCGCAAGCATTCCGCGCTGGCGGCGAAGATCGTCGATCTGTTCCATCTCCGCTTCGATCCGCGGTTCAGCGGCACGCCGCAAGAGCGCACCAAACGCGAGGCGTCGGTGTTCGCCGAGATCGACATCGCATTGCAGGCGGTCGAGAGTCTGGATGAAGACCGCATCATCCGTCATTTCGTCAACGCGGTGCAGTCGGCGATTCGCACCAATTTCTATCAGCTCAACGCCGAGGGTCAGCCGAAGTCGCTGATCGCCGTCAAGTTCGACAGTCGCAAGATCGACGGCATGCCGCTGCCCCGGCCGCTGTACGAGATCTTCGTCTATTCGCCGCGCGTCGAAGGCGTGCATCTGCGCTTCGGCAAGGTCGCGCGCGGCGGCATCCGCTGGTCCGACCGGCCGCAGGATTTCCGCACCGAAGTTCTTGGCCTGGTCAAGGCGCAGCAGGTCAAGAACGCGGTGATCGTGCCGGTCGGCGCCAAGGGCGGCTTCGTGCCGAAGCGCCTGCCGGTCGGCGGTGCGCGCGAGGCGGTCCAGGCGGAAGGCATCGCGGCCTACAAGCTGTTCATCTCGACGCTGCTCGAGATCACCGACAATCTCGACATCAACGGCGTCGTGCCGCCCGCCGACGTGGTGCGCCACGATGGTGACGATCCCTATCTGGTGGTTGCCGCGGACAAGGGCACCGCGACGTTTTCCGACGTCGCCAACGCAATTTCCGAGGAGCACGGCTTCTGGCTCGGCGATGCCTTCGCGTCCGGTGGCTCGGCCGGCTACGACCACAAGGCCATGGGCATCACCGCCCGCGGTGCGTGGGAGGCGGTGAAGCGGCATTTCCGCGAGCTCGATGTCGACATCACGACCACGCCGTTTACCACCGTTGGCGTCGGCGACATGTCGGGCGACGTGTTCGGCAACGGCCTGTTGCGCGAGAAGACCACGCGGTTGCTCGCGGCCTTCGATCACCGCGACATCTTCATCGACCCCGATCCCGATCCGGAAAGAAGCTTTACCGAACGCGCGAGGCTGTTCGCGCTGCCGCGTTCGAGCTGGCAGGACTACGACAAGACGCTGATCTCGAACGGCGGCGGCGTGTTTGCCCGATCCGCCAAGGAGATCGTGCTGTCGGAGGAAGCGCAGGCGGCCATCGGCCTCGCCAAGGACAGGGCGACACCGCAGCAGATTATGAATGCGATTCTCAGGGCACCGGTCGATCTGCTGTTCTTCGGCGGCATCGGCACCTATGTGCGCGCCTCCAGCGAGGCCGACGAGGCGGCGGGCGACCGCGCCAATGATGCGATCCGGATCACCGGCAAGGATCTTCGCTGCAAGGTGATCGGCGAGGGCGCCAATCTCGGCATGACCCAGCACGGCCGGGTCGAGGCGGCGTTTGCCGGCGTCAAGCTCAACACCGACGCGATCGACAACTCGGCCAGCGTCAACACCTCGGACGTCGAGGTCAACATCAAGATCGCGCTGAGCGTACCGGTGCGTGAGAACAAGCTCACGATCGAGGCGCGCAACGCGCTGCTCAGCGAGATGACCGATGATGTCGCGGGCCTGGTGCTGCGCAACAACTATCTGCAGACGCTCGCGCTGTCGCTGGCCGAGCGACGCGGTCTCGAGGATTTGGGCTTCCAGCAGCGCTTGATGCAGACACTCGAACTGCGCGGCGAACTCAACCGCGCGGTCGAGTTCCTGCCCGACGACATGGAAATCGGCGAGCGCGTCCGGCGCTCGCAGGGGCTGACGCGGCCGGAGCTCGCCGTGCTGATCGCCTATGCCAAGCTCTCGCTGTACTCCGAATTGCTGGATTCGGCGGTGCCCGATGATCCTTATCTCGGCCGCGAGCTCAGCCGTTATTTTCCGAAGGCGCTGACGCAGAAATTTCCCGACGCGCTCGAAAAGCACCGGCTACGGCGCGAGATCATCGCGACCCAGCTGGCGAACTCGATCATCAACCGGGGCGGGCCGTCGCTGGTGGTGCGGATCGCCGATCAGACCGGCGCCAGCGCCGCCGGCATCGCCGCGGCGTTCGCGGCGGTGCGTGACAGCTACGACATGCCGGCGCTAAACGAAGAGATCAACGCCCTCGATGGCAAGGTGTCCGGCGAGGTGCAGCTCGCGCTCTACGCCGCGGTGCAGGACCTTTTGATCGATCGCCTGGTCTGGTTCCTGCGCAACGGCGATCTGACGCAAGGGCTCGCCGCCGTGGTAGGGCATCATCGCCAGGGCATCGCCGCGCTGGCCGCCGCGCTCGACACCTTGCCGCCAGAGGCCGGGGCCATCCGCGCGGCGCGGACTTCGGACCTGAAGAACACCGGTGTACCGGAAGACCTGGCGCAACGCATGGCCGACCTGACCGTCCTGGCGGTGGCACCCGACGTGGTTTGGATCGTCGACCGCACGAAGCAACCGATCGCCGCCATCGCCGCGACTTATTTCGCGGCTGCCGCGTTCTTCCGGCTCGACCGCGTGGCTGCGGAGGCGCGGAAGATCGTGGTCTCGGATTATTTCGACCGGCTCGCGCTCGATCGCGCCCTCGATGCGATCGGCGACGCCGAACGCCGGCTCACGGCGGCGATGGTCGCGACCGGCGAGTCCGGTCAGGCAGCGGTCGATGCCTGGGTCGAACCGCGCAAGGCCGAGGTCGAGCGCGTGCGGGCGTCGATCCACCAGATCGCCGGCAGCGGCCTGACCCTGTCGAAGCTGTCCGTGGCGGCGAGCCTGCTCGGTGACCTGGTCCGTGACGAGCGGTCTCAGGTGCCTAAAATCCCCGCTGCTCCGAAGGCTTGACGCCGAAAGTCCTGCGCTCTCACTTAACTTAATGCCGGAAATGCCGCGTGGCGGTGAACACCATCGCCACGCCGTGCTCGTCGGCGGCCTTGATCACCTCGTCGTCGCGCATGGAGCCGCCCGGCTGGATCACCGCGGTGGCGCCGGCCTCGATTGCCACCAGCAAGCCGTCGGCGAACGGGAAGAACGCATCGGAGGCGACAACTGAGCCTTTGGTGAGCGGCGTGGCGAGGTTTTCGGTTTTCGCCACGTCCTCGGCCTTGCGCGCCGCGATCCGCGCCGAGTCGATGCGGCTCATCTGGCCGGCGCCGATGCCGACGGTGGCGCGGTCCTTGGCGTAGACGATGGCGTTCGACTTCACATGCTTCGCCACGCGGAAGGCGAAACGCAGATCGGCGAGCTCGGCTTCGCTCGGCGCGCGCTTGGTCACGGTCTTCAACGGCATCGCGTCGACCACCGCATTGTCGCGCGACTGCACCAGCAGTCCGCCGGCGACCGATTTCACGGTCAGCCCGTCGGCGCGCGGATCGGGCAGCCCGCCGGCCAGCAGCAGCCGCAGGTTTTTCTTCGCGCCGACGATCGCGATCGCCTCGTCGGTGGCATCGGGGGCGACGATGACCTCGGTGAAGATCTCGGTGATCGCCTTCGCGGCTTCCGCGTCGAGCGTGCGATTGACCGCGACGATGCCGCCGAATGCCGATGTCGGATCGCAGCGCAGCGCCTTGCGGTAGGCCTCGGCGAGGCTCGCGCCTTCGGCGACGCCGCACGGGTTGGCGTGCTTGATGATGGCGCAGGCGGCAGTGCGCGCGGGATCGAACTCGGCGACGCATTCATAGGCCGCGTCGGTGTCGTTGATGTTGTTGTAGGAAAGCTGCTTGCCCTGAACCTGCCGCGCGGTGGTGACGCCAAAACGCGCCTCCGGTCCGCAGTAGAACGCGGCGCTCTGGTGCGGATTCTCGCCGTAGCGCAGCGCCTCGGCGAGCCGGCCGCCGAAGGCGCGGAAAGACGGCGCGGGATCGGACAGCGCTTTCGCGAACCAATTGGAGATCGCCGCGTCGTAGGCGGCGGTGCGCGCGTAGGCCTTGGCGGCAAGCCGCTGGCGCAGCGGGAGCGTGGTCGAGCCGCCATTCGCGGTGAGTTCGGCGAGCAGGGCGGCGTAGTCCTCGGGCTCTATCACGACGGCGACGTCGGCGTGGTTCTTGGCGGCGGCACGGATCATCGCCGGACCGCCGATGTCGATGTTCTCGATGCAATCGTCGTAACCTGCGCCCTTCGCGACCGTCGCCTCGAACGGGTAGAGGTTCACCACCAGCAGGTCGATCGGCGCGATGCCGTGCGCCTGCATCGCCGCGGCGTGCTGCTTGTTGTGGCGGATCGCCAGCAGGCCGCCGTGCACCTTGGGATGCAAGGTTTTCACCCGGCCATCCATCATCTCCGGAAAGCCGGTGAGCTGCGACACATCGACGACCTTGAGCCCGGCGTCGGCCAACGCCTTGTGGGTGCCGCCGGTCGAGACCAGCTCGATGCCGTGGCCGGCGAGCCCGCGCGCGAACTCGACCAGGTCGGTCTTGTCGGACACCGACAGCAGCGCGCGGGAGATGCGGCGAAGCTCCGTCACAACGGCAACTCCGGCGCTGGAGCTTCCTCGCCTCGGACGCGGCGGCTGCTGCTTGAGGCCGGCGTCACATGGGCGAAGCTCCAATGCACGCGCGGCACTTTGCGGGCGCGGCCGTAGATCACGATCTGCACGGTGCGGCGCGGGCCGTCGGAGCCGGCGAGGTAGACGCTTTCCTCCAACTCGACGCGGTCCTCGTGCGCGCTGAAGGTCCACACCTCGCGGTTCGGCAGCATCAGCATGATGCCTTTGCCATCAGTCAGCTTGTTGGCCTTGATCGAGGGATGCAGATGGAAGCGGATCGCGAATTCATCCGGCAGCTTCGTCGACAGCGTGTCGCCGTCGGAGGCCACGAACAGGTCCTCGCCGTCGACCCGGTTGCCTTCGATGGCGAGCTTCAACGCGCGCTGGTGCACCACGCTGAAGCGATCGGCATAGCCGTCGTGGGAGGCGCGCAGCACGACGCCGTCAGTGCGCTCCTCGCGCGACGCCGGAATGTTGGTTGGCCCGCTCACGATCGGCGTGCCGATCAGCCGCTTGAACGAGCTCGATTCGAGGAAGCGGCTCGACGACGTGTCGTTGAACGTGACGGTCGAGTGCGCGGCGGTGGCGCGCGCCACCTGCCGCCAGGTTTCGCGGCTGGTGGCCGGCAGCCCGCAGTTCACCACGATGCGCTGCAGCCCGGACGACAATTCGAACGACAGACAACCGGCGTGCGCCTCCTGGCTCATGCCGAGCGGCGGCGATCCGCCGGTTTCCATCAGCACCAGCAGGCCCTTCGCTTCGGTGCGCTGGTAGCCGGAATGCGGCGCGTTGGCGAGCGGCGCGCCGCGGGCATCGTCGTAGGCGAGGATGGTGGCGATGAGCTCCGGATTGGTCGGTCCCATGCCGTTGAAGTGCGCGAAGTTGCCGTCGCCGTGCCGGAAGAAGCGCAGCATCGGCATCATGCGATCGATCGCGTTGTTGAGCGCCGGTGGCGGTGCGATGTTGCGCGCGGCGAAGGCCTGACGCAGCGGCAGCAGATCGAGCAGCAGTTCGATCAGAGCGCCCGGATTGCGGCTGATGTGTCCGCCGTCGGGGAGAACCTGGTGTTCCACCTCCGCCATCAGGCTCTTGATCGCGCTGCGCATGTGGCGCGCCTGGCCCGCCATGCAGACCGCCGCGTAGGTCAATGCGACCAGCGCCTGCATGCGCGGCACGCCCTCGCGCGCCTCGAGCGCCGTGTGCCGCAGGCAGCGCACCTGTCGCGCCAAGCTGCGCAGGAATCGGCGATAGAACTGCTCGTCGGCGTCGTGGAGAATGAGCAGCGCCTGGCTGAGCCAGGCGGTGATGCGGCGCGCCAGGATGTCGGGCCGCCAGGCGATCGGGTGGAACGAGCCCTGCAGCGAGATCCATTCATCCACCAGCGCGCGGGCGTTGGCGCGGGTGATGCCGGATTCCGCGGCGCGCAGATGGCGCAGCCAGCCGAAGCCGAGCAGCGACGCCGCCCATTCCTCCGACGGCGGGGTAATCTCGAACGGCGAGCGACCGTCGCAGATCACCACCTTGCCGGAGAACGCGAAGCGGCCGGCGTAGATTTCGCTGGCGCGGGTGCCGTCTGCGGTCCGCAGATCCTGCGGCGCGATAACCAGGCGGTCGGCCTTGCCGGGGAACAGGTTCCAGCGGATCAGCGGATGGCCGCGCAGCCGTCCGGCTACGTTGCGCAGGCCGCGGCGTCCCAACAGGAGGGACAACCGGGCCCGCTCCACGATCGACAGGCCGGCCATGGACGCGCTCGCCTTCTCTGCTGTCGCGGGCGCCCGAAGCCCCCGCCTTCCCCAGGCAACATATAGCGAAGGGTGCAACAGCGGCCAACCGTGGCGAATCCATTGGAATCGCAGGAATTCGAGCCCGGCGGGGCTCAGAGTCTCTCAAGCCGCGCGGCGTAGAAGCCGTCGAGGCCCGCCATGCGGGGGTCGGGATCGGGGAGGTGGCACGGCAGCGTGCGCAGTTCCCCCAACGGCGTGACGAATTCCGCAGGCATCTCACCCGCCGCGATCGGCCGGCGGCGCAGGTCCGGGTTGCGTGCCAGCAGCGCGGCGATGGCGTCTTCGCCCTCCTCGGGCTCCAGCGAGCAGGTGCAATAGACCAGCGTCCCGCCCGGCTTCACCAACCCGGCAGCGCGGTCGAGCAGCCGGGTTTGCAGGTCGATTAGCGTCGCCAGATTGGCCTCGGACTTGAGCCAGGGGATGTCCGGATGCCGGCGGATGGTCCCGGTCGAGGAGCACGGCGCATCCACCAGCACGGCGTCGAACGGACCGGCCTGCCAGGCGGTGGCGTCGGCCATGATGGTCTCGGCATCCAGCTTTAGCCGGACGAGATTTTCGCGCAGCCGGGCGACGCGCCCTTTCGAGCGATCGACGGCGGCGACGCGGGCGCCCGCGAGCGCGAGCTGCGCGGTCTTGCCGCCCGGCGCGGCGCAGAGATCGGCGACCGACTTGTCGTGGAGGTCGCCGAGCAGCCGCGCCGGCAATGCGGCGGCGGCGTCCTGCACCCACCATGCGCCTTCGCCGAAGCCCGGCAGTCTCGAAACCGAACCATGCGCGACCGCGCGCACCGTTCCGGTCGGCAGCACGCGGCCGTTCAACTGCGCGGCCCAGGAATCCGGATCGCTCTTTACGGTGAGATCGAGTGCGGGCTCGTGCGCGTTGGCGGTTGCGATGGCGTGCGCGGTGGCTTCGCCATAGTGCTTGACCCAGCGTTGCATCAGCCAATCCGGCGTATCGAGCCACGCCGTATCGACACCTTTGAAGCGATCGGCGCCCTCGCGGGCGACGCGGCGCAGCACGGCGTTGACCAGGCCGGAGTAATGCTTCGCCAGGTTGTCGGCCTGCACCAGACGGACCGACAGATCGACCGCGGCATGGTCGGCCACTTCGAGAAACAGAATCTGCGCCATGCCGAGGAGCAATGCGGTCTCAACCCGCGGCGCATCCGCCGGCAGTCCGCTCTTGAGCAGCGATGTGACCAGATGGCGCAGCGTGCCGAGCCGCCGCATGACCGTGGCAACGAGTTGCCGCACCAAGGCGCGGTCGCGGTCCTCCAGCGCGCCGAGCGTGCTGCCCTCGAGCAATTCGTCGAGCGGCCGCCCGCGCCGCAGCACGCCATCGAGAATATCCGCGGCGATGCGGCGGACCGCGAGGCCGGGGACTTCGGCCTGGGACGTTGAACTGGAAAGAGCCATCAGGAAAACATGCCACGATGCACCGGTGCGGTGCGCAAGGACATGCCGTCCATAGTCCCCTTAAGCGTTGCGGGAAAGCGGTACCTCAGCCCCACGGCCCTCCGGCTGGCCTTCTGCCCCATGGACCGCGGGACGGAGTTTGCCTCGCCGGAGCGCCGTCCGACCAGCCCTGTCCCATGCGCCGTGCCAGCTCTTGCAGCGCGGCGATACGGTTTTCGGTCGCCGGATGAGTCGAAAACAGGTTGTCCATCCGCTGCCCGCTGAGCGGATTGACGATGAAGAGATGCGCGGCGGCCGGATTGCGCTCGGCCCGCTCGTTCGGAATCGCATGCGCCGCGTTCTCGAGCTTCGCCAGCGCCGAGGCCAGCCATTCCGGCCGGCCGGCGATCTGGGCTCCGGTCTCGTCGGCGGAGTATTCACGAGTACGGCTGATCGCCATCTGCACCAGCATGGCGGCGATCGGCGCCAGGATCACCATCGCCAGCGTGCCGATCAGGCCCGCGCCGCCGTTGTTGTTGTCGCGGTGGCCGCCGAAAAACATACCGAACTGCGCCAGCATGGAAATCGCGCCGGCGATGGTCGCCGTGATCGTCATGATCAGGGTGTCGCGATTCTTGATGTGCGCAAGCTCGTGCGCGATCACGCCGGCGGTCTCCTCGCGCGACAGGTGCTGCAACAGGCCGGTGGTGACGGCGACGGCGGAGTGTTCGGGGTTGCGGCCGGTGGCAAACGCGTTCGGCTGCGGATTGTCCATCAGGTAGACGCGCGGCATCGGCAGGCCGGCGCGCGATGCCAGCTCGCCGACGATGCGCACGAGATCGGGCGCCGTTCGCTCGTCCACCTCGTGGGCGTCGTGCATCGACAGCACGAGCCGGTCGGCGTTCCAGTAGCTGAACAGGTTCATGCCGGCGGCGACCAGGAACGCGATCATCGCACCGCCCTCGCCACCGATCAGGTAGCCGACGCCCATGAACAAGGCCGTCAAGCCTGCCAGCAGGATGGCGGTCCGCAGGTAGTTCACGTCTCGTCTCCACTCAAAAGGCCGCCCGCGTGGCGCGGCCATCAGGACCGAAAAATGGGATCGCGCATCCCGACGTCAAGCACCGTGCGCCTCACGGTCGCGGCATGCCTTGACGGCCGTCAACCGCGATACTTTATGAAACGCATGACCGCGTCAGACGATCCGCCGGCAACGTCCGCGCCTCCGCGAAAGCGGACGCCCGCAGCCGAACGGGCCTTGCAGGAGGCAGCGCAACGCCGCGCCGAGATCGACCGCGCCGCCGCCGGCGGTGCCAAAGAGGTGCAGGGACCGGGAGGATTGGAGCCCACGCGCTACGGCGACTGGGAACGTAAAGGCTTGGCCTCGGATTTTTAGCGGGTTGGTTATTCTACTTTTGATTGTATTCTAAACAAAATCTCTCTTAGATTGAGCCTTGATCTGATCCGCCGACTCAGCTATTTCTAGGATTATGTTCGCGATTGTATACTTGACAAACTACGTTGGCTAGAATAGGCTTATTTCTAAGGAGATAAGCCATGTTGCCTTCGTCTGTTTTGAGCGCAAAATTCTTCCACAATGAGGCGGAAGCCTTCAAACATGTGGAAAAAATCCTATGGCCAAACGGCCCGATCTGCCCACATTGCGGCAATTTCGATCAGGACCGGATCAAGCGCCTAGAAGGAAAATCTACGCGGCTCGGCCTGTTGAAATGCAATGAGTGCCGGATGCAGTTCACGGTGAAGGTCGGCACTGTGTTCGAGTCGGCGCATGTGCCGTTGCACAAGATGCTGCAAGCGCTGCACTTGATGGCTTGCTCGAAGAAGGGTGTAAGCGCGCATCAGCTGCACCGCATTCTGCAAGTGACTTACAAAACGGCGTGGTTCCTCGCGCATCGCATCCGTGAGGCTATGCGGACTGGTGGGCTTGGTCCTATGGGCGGGTTAGGCTCCATCGTTGAGGTCGACGAAACCTATTTCGGTCCGGCCGACGAACAGCCCACCGAAACCACATCGGGCAAGCCGTTCAAGAAGCGTGGCACGCACGGTCCTTCTGGCAAGCGCGCTGTGGTTGCCCTCGTTGAGCGGGGCGGCGAGGTCCGCACGTTCCATGTTGACCGCATGGACAAAGCGACGGTGGACACAATCGTGAGGGGCAACGTTGCAAGCGAGAGCCGGCTGCACACCGATGAAAGCAGGCTCTACGGCGATGCCGCCGAGCACTTTGCGGCGCATGAAACGGTGAAGCACAGCGCCGACGAATACGTGCGCTACAACCACACATTCCCCAACGGGAAGCTGCACACTGAGAAGGTCCACACCAACTCAGCCGAAGGCTATTTCTCGATCTTCAAACGCGGCATGAAGGGCGTGTATCAGCATTGCAGCGAGAAGCATCTGCACCGCTATTTGGCGGAATTTGATTTCCGCTACAACGCACGCGCTGCGCTTGGCGTGAGCGATGAAATGAGGGCCGGTAAGGCGCTGAAAGGGATCGCCGGTAAGCGCCTTACCTATCGAAATCCTGACCGCGCCACGGCCTAAAAAAGTCAGACCACAAGCGGCAAAGCTGCCGCTACAGTTGGCGTTCGATTTTGGCTGAGCCATTATTGCGACCCAGTCAAATCGGCTAGAACTGATGTTGATTCGGGTGGGTAGCTACCACCTGATGCGACCCGGGAGAGCCTAGGTACTGGCTGTTAACCAGCGTCCGAAGCTCCCCCGGCCCTGTATCTTCTAGAAGCCGGTCTGCCCCAAGCAGGCCGGCTTCGCATTTAAGCGCATGTTCAACGTCTGAGTCACGCGCCGAATCGCCAAGGCATCGTACATAGCGTACAGTCGGGCCACAAGGATTTTTGCGGAAAAAACTCCGCAAAAATCCTCGGATATGCACATGGCCGATGATAAGTCCGAGCCTTTAGACTTTCGAGTTTCGGCAGTTTTGTATAAGTATCTCGGATACTTAGCGAAGCACACGACTCTCGGCCAAAAGGAAACGGATGTAGCGCGGTTCTTGCTGACCGAGCGCCTAAACGACATGGTTCGAACGAAGGAACACGACAAACTGAAGCCGCCACAGGACAGCCCCGATGAAACGACCGAAAGCGGGACCCCGTCAGGTCACTGAATTTAGGAAAGCCGCGCGCGCTCTCGGTGCCGACGAGACGCCGGAGCGTTTTGACGCGGCGCTGCGGGTGGTCGGGCAGGCTAAGGTGAAGGGCAAGACGCCGCTGCTTCGTCCTGTCCGGCGGGTACAGCCGAAGGTCCGTGACTGAGCTAGAATTGGAGCCGGTATCGTCCGCCGCGCTGATCGCTGCACGCCCCCATGCCATGTGGGGATAGTCCAGCCTCGATCTTCATCTCGCAATTGAGTGAGGTGCCTCGATCACCGGTCAAAAAGGCCGTGGCATTGCCGATATTCGATCCCGTCGAGCTTGATCCGAATGCCGTGGCACTACGGGTGCCCGAATGGACGAAGGCGGTCCCGCTGCTGGAAACGGTTTCTAAAATCCCGACATATCGCCCCGAAAACCGCTCGCCAGAACTGGGATCGAAGGCTCTCACCTCCCCGGTGCGCCGCGCCCGCTCTATTTGAAATTCAAGGACTTTTCCGTTCTCTGCAATAATGTTTCCGGGGATCATTCCCCCAGCGCATCCCAGCAGCGCGAGCATCGACGAAATCAGACAGACGCTACGGAAATTATACACCTGACCCTCCTCACCCGGCCCTTAGTTATCGGACAACCGGAGCGAGCGAACAAGCTAAGGGTGGCTAATTCGGAGAATGAAATTGCCCTGCCGGGGGATCACGGCGTCATATCGTGGTTTGGCAAGTACATAAACGCCATTATGTTCCCCAATGTAAGACTTCGGTCCGCCTCTGGCCGTGGCCTGAGCATCGCCGCGGCAGCAGTGACGTTTGCCCTGGGCCTCGGCATCGGAGCCACCATCCTCCCGGTGACCGCGAGCCGAAGCGTCGTCGCGCCGGTGGTCGCGGTCCCTGCGCCGGCGGCACCCGCCAGCGAGCCGATCGCCTTGCGGGCGGCGCATCCAGCCGAGGTGTTGCGGGTGCTCGACGGCGATACGTTCGAAGCGCGCGTGCACCTGTGGCCGGGCCTCGACATCACGACCAAGGTTCGGCTGCGCGGCATCGATGCGCCGGAGCTCAAGGGCCGCTGCACCGAGGAACGCTCGAAGGCCGAGACCGCGCGCGATGCGCTGAAGACGATCCTCGATCAGGGCGATGTCGCGATCGCGCGCGTCGCGCTCGACAAATACGGCGGCCGCGTGATTGCCGATGCTTCGACCCACGCGACGCCGGATGTCTCCGCGGCGTTGCTCAACATCGGAATGGTGCGCCGCTATGCCGGTGCGCGCCGCGAGACCTGGTGTCCCTAGCCTCGCGCTATCGCGGACATCAGTTCGTCACGAACACCAGCGTGCCGATGCCGACGCGATCATAGAGATCCATGATGTCCTGGTTGTACATCCGGATGCAGCCATAGGACACGAAGCCGCCGATCGAGTTCGGATTGTTGGTGCCATGAATGGCGTAGTCGCCGCCTGAGAGCGTCAGCGCCGCGACGCCCATCGGATTGGCCGGCGAACCGCCGGGAATGACGTCGGGCAGATTGGGCCGGTCGCGCTTGATGTCGGGCGGCGGCGACCAGTCGGGACGGATGTGCTTGCCGTCGATGAACGCCCGGCCGGCCCATTGCCGACCGGCGCGGCCGACGCCGACCGGGTAGCGGATCGAACGGCCCTGGCCGAGCACTAGATAGAGCCGGCGTTCGCTGGTGCGCACGATGATGGTGCCGGACGGAATGCCGTCGCCGAATGCAACCACCTCGCGGGCGGAAGCGGACGGTGCGATCACCAGGGTGCAGAGGAAAAAAGCGGAAAAAACCGCAAGCGACGCGGCCAGCCACCGATACACGGAACTCATAACGCAACGTCCTGACGCTAACGTTGCCGCATCTTCACGAAGTATTAACCTTACCCCGGCGGTCGCGCAATGATCACCAGCGCGCCGAAACCGGGTGGCTTGCGCAATTCGTTGATTTTGCTCAATAAAAAGGACGCGGCCAGAGGCCGCGTCCAAGCGCAGAAACCGGTTTCGACGGCGCTAGGACGCGCTGGCCTTGGCCTTGTCCCGGCGGTTCTGGCGATTGTTGACCAGGTCATCCACCACCGTCGGATCGGCCAGCGTCGAGGTGTCGCCCAGCGCGCCGTAGTCGTCCTCGGCAATCTTGCGCAGGATCCGGCGCATGATCTTGCCGGAGCGGGTCTTCGGCAGGCCGGGCGCGAACTGGATCAGGTCAGGCGAGGCGATCGGGCCGATCTCCTTGCGCACCCACGCCACCAGCTCCTTGCGCAGCTCTTCGCTCGGCTGCTCGCCGGTCATCAGCGTGACGTAAGCGTAGATGCCCTGGCCCTTGATGTCGTGCGGATAGCCGACGACCGCGGCCTCCGAACATTTCGGATGCGCGACCAGCGCACTCTCCACCTCGGCGGTGCCCATGCGATGTCCGGCGACGTTGATCACGTCGTCGACGCGGCCGGTGATCCAGTAGTAGCCGTCCTCGTCGCGCCGGCAGCCGTCACCGGTGAAATATTTTCCGGGATAGGTTTTGAAATAGGTGTCGATGAAGCGCTGATGGTCGCCATAGACGGTTCGCATCTGGCCGGGCCAGGAATCCGCAATGCAGAGATTTCCGCTGCAGGCGCCTTCGAGCACCTTGCCGTCGGCATCGACGATCTGCGGCACGATACCGAAGAACGGCCGCGTCGCCGAGCCGGGCTTCAGACGCGTCGCGCCGGGCAACGGCGTGATGAGAATGCCGCCGGTTTCGGTCTGCCACCAGGTGTCGACGATCGGGCAGCGCCCGTCGCCGACCACGTGATAGTACCACTCCCACGCTTCCGGATTGATCGGCTCGCCGACACTGCCAAGCAACTTGAGAGACTTCCGCGAAGTTTTCTTCACCGGATCGTCGCCGGCCTGCATCAGTGCGCGGATCGCGGTCGGCGCGGTGTAGAAGGTGTTGACCTTGTGCTTGTCGATCACCTCCCAGAACCGCGACATGGTCGGATAGTTCGGCACGCCTTCGAACATCAGCGTGGTGGCGCCGTTCGCAAGCGGCCCGTAGACGATGTAGCTATGGCCGGTGACCCAGCCGACGTCGGCGGTGCACCAGTAGATGTCGCCGTCTTTGTAGTCGAACACGTATTGGTGCGTGATCGAGGTGTACAGCAGATAGCCGCCAGTGGTGTGCAGCACGCCCTTGGGTTTTCCGGTCGAGCCTGAGGTGTACAGGATGAACAGCGGATCCTCGGCGCTCATCTCGGTGCACGGGCATTCGCTCGTCACCACCTTGGCGGCCTCGTGGTACCAGACGTCGCGCACCGGATCCATGTCGACCGCAGCACCGGTGCGACGGATGACGATGACATGGTCGACGCCGCCGACCTTCTGAATCGCCGCGTCGGTGTTGGCCTTCAGGGGAATCTTGCGGCCGCCGCGCACGCCCTCGTCGGCGGTGATCACCACGTTCGACTTGCAGTCCTCGATCCGGCCGGCAAGCGAGTCCGGCGAGAAGCCACCGAACACCACCGAGTGCACCGCGCCGAGTCGCGCGCAGGCCAGCATAGCGTAAGCGGCTTCGGGGATCATCGGCATGTAGATGGTGACGCGGTCGCCCTTTTCGACGTTGCGGTTGCGCAAGATGTTGGCGAACCGGCAGACCTCGTCGTGCAGCTCCTGATAGGTGATCTTCTTGTCGTCCTTGGGATCGTCGCCCTCCCAGATGATCGCCACCTGGTTGGCGCGCTTCGGCAAATGCCGGTCGATGCAGTTGTAGGCGGCGTTCAGAGTACCGTCCTCGAACCATTTGATCGACACGTTGTCCGGCGCATAGGAGGTGTTCTTGACCTTCTTGAACGGCTTCATCCAGTCGATGCGCTTGGCCTGTTCGCGCCAGAACGCGTTCGGGTCGGCGAGCGAACGCTCGTACAGCTCGTGGTACTTGGGCTCGTTGATGGTGGCGCGCTGTTTCCAGTCGGGCGGTACGTCGTAAATCTTGTCGGACATCGTTTCCCCTCCAGGCGGAGCGATTGGAGCGCAGCCGCGCGATCGCTGCTTTCTTGGCCGGCATTATGCGACGGGGCCCGGACAAGCGACAAGCCGGATGCCCTTGCACTTTGGTCGATCGGACGAGCCGACGCGGCAAGTCCTCCCTATGGCTTTTCGCACTGCGATCATAGAGACTTCTGCTGCCTCGATAGAACGAAAAAATGTGGAGGGCGCTTGATGAAGGGCCTGATGCGTGCCGTTCTCGCCGCCGTGTTCGGCGTTGCCGTTGGGGCCACTGCCGCGATGGCGCAATCCTATCCGAACCGGCCGATCCGCATGTTCGTCGGCTTTCCGCCCGGCGGGGGCGCTGACATCGTCGCGCGCGTCGTCGGCAACGCACTGTCGATACGTCTTGGCCAGCCCATCGTCATCGAGAACAAGGGTGGTACAGGCGGCAATTTCGCCGCTGCTGAAGTCGCTAGGTCGGCGCCGGACGGCTACACGCTGATGCACGGGCCGGACAACCTGTTCCTCGCCAATCCGCACATCTACGGCAGCAAGATGCCGCTCGATCCGCTCACCGATCTGGTGCCGGTGTCGAGCCTGGCCGCGAACCAACTGATCCTCGCGGTGCATCCGTCGGTGAAGGCCAACACCATGCAGCAGTTCGTCGATCTGGTGCGCAAGAGCAACCCGCCGCTGTTCTACGCCTCGATCGGCAACGGCAGCATGCATCACATGGCGATGGAGATACTCAAGCAGCATCTCAAGTTCGACCTGACTCACGTGCCGTATCGCGGCGGCGGGCCGGCCGGTGCCGCGCTGCTCGCCGGCGACATCCAGGCGATGTTCGGCGGGGGCTCGCTGGTGCCGACGATCACTTCCGGCAAGGTGCGCGCGCTCGCCACCACCGGTGCGAAGCGCTCGCCGGTGCTGCCGGACCTGCCGACCATCGGCGAAATCTATCCGGGCTACGAGGTGCTGATCTGGCACGGCACCTTCGCACCGAAAGGAACGCCGCAGCCGATCCTGGACCGGCTGCGCAAGGAGATCACGGCCGTTCTTCAGCAACCCGACGTGAGCGAGCGCCTGATCAACTCCGGCTCGGGCGAGCCCTATTTCACCACGCCCGAGGAGTTCGCCGCGCGTATCCGCAGCGACAACGAGAAGTTCGGCACAGTGATCCGGGCGCTCGGCATCAAGATAGAGTGACGCCGGCATCGTCTTTAGCTTCGTCGAAATTCGTCAGCTAGGGTCCCATCCAGCCGACGATCGCGCCGATGATCAGCAGCCCGCCGAGCCAATGGACGCTGTCGATCACCGTCAGCATCGGCTTGCGGCCGCTAAAGGCGTTGTTGACCGTCATGCTCGTCAGCACGAAGCCGAACCACACGGTTGCACCGGAGATCAGTCCGGCGCGCAGGCTGAACGTCTTAAGATGAACCAGGATGCCGTAGAGCGCCCAGGCCATGATCAGCGATGCCACGAATGCCAGAATAAACGGTGCGACCATGCTGAGCTTGGACTTCCCAGCCTGCTCCGCCTGGCACTGCTCCAGGGTCTTGCCCTGCGCCGCGAGCCAGGGCTTGCTCAGCGCGGTGTAGTAGAGGCCGCCGAAAATCCAGGCCGCGACGGCGGCGAGCAGGATCGACAGAAAGTGGACGCTCGCGAAGCCCATCCGTTCCTCCTCAGGTGTGTCGCGAAGTATACAATGGTGGCCCGGCGTCTGCATGGCCTGCGGCGCTGGAAGTGAGGACATCCGTGCCGTCCATCAAGCCTGACCGCGTTCTCGGCGATCTCTATGCACTGCGCCAGATCGGCGCCTACAAGACCGGCGTGCACCGGCCGACATTCTCGCCTGAGGATGTCGCCTCGCGCCAGTGGCTGGTCGATCGCATGACCGAAGCCGGGCTCGATGCGCGGATCGACGGCATCGGCAACGTGCTCGGCTCGAGCCGCGCGCCGGGGCGCAAGATGCTCTCGGGCTCGCACATCGAGACGCAGAATCATGCCGGCTGGCTCGATGGCGCGCTCGGCGTGATTTATGCGCTCGAAGCGGCGCGGGCGTTGCGCGACGATCCGGCGACACGCGATCTCGGCGTCGACGTCATCGCCTTCTGCGACGAGGAGGGTCATTTCGGCAGCTTTCTCGGCAGCCGCTCGTTCATCGGCGAGGTCACCGAAGCCGACATCGACAACGCCCGCGACCGCACCCACGGCAAGCCGATGCGCAAGGCGCTGGCCGAGGCCGGCTATGCCGGCCGTCCGCGATTGACCATGGATCCCGTCCGATACGCCGGTTATTTCGAGGCGCATATCGAGCAGGGCAGCAGCCTGGAGACCGGCAAGCTGAAGATCGGCGTGGTCACCGCCATCGTCGGCCTGTGGGACTACCGCATCACCGCGACCGGGCAGCAGAACCACGCCGGCACCACCATGATGTGGGAGCGCCGCGACGCCGGGCTCGCGTTGCTGCGGTTACTGGGCGCGATCGACCAGCGCTTTCCGCAGGTCGCTGGACCGCGCAGCGTGTGGACCATCGGGCGGATCGCGTTCGCGCCCGGCGAGCCCAGCATCATTCCGGGAGAAGCCAAGGCGCTGTTCCAGTTCCGCGATGCCGATCCGCTCGTGCTGCAACGTTTGGAAGCGGCGCTCTATCAATTGGTCGAGGACGCCAATCGCACCGGATCTTGCACGATCACTGTCGAGAATGTCAGGCACGGCACCCCGGCCGTGATGGATGAACGCTTCCAGCAGGCGCTCGACGATGCCACGTCGCGCCGCGCGCCGGGACTGAGCGTGCGGATGCCGTCAGGCGCCGGTCACGACGCACAGTACATTGTGCGCAAGCTGCCGGCCGCGATGATGTTCGTGCCGAGCATCGGCGGCATCAGTCATCACTGGAGCGAGAATACCTCGGATGAGGACATCGTGCTTGGCGCGCAAGTGTTCGCCGACGCGATTGCGAGTGTGCTGAAAGCGGGTTAGCCCTTCACTCCGCCCATCTTGCAGATCAGTTTCCACTCCGCGTCGGTGACGGGCTGCACCGAGAGCCGCGATTGCCTGAGCAGCGCCATATCCTTGAGCTTCGGTTCCGCCTTGATCGTTTCGAGCGTCACCGGCTTCCGCAGTGGCTCGCGCGCCGCGACATCGACCACCACCCACGGATCGCCCGTCTCGGCGGTCGGATCGGGGTGGTGCTCGCGGACCACTTCGACGACTCCGACAATCTCCTTGCCGACGTTGGAATGATAGAAAAAGGCGCGATCGCCCTTCTTCATCTTCATTAGGTTCAGCTTGGCGGTGTGGTTGCGAACGCCCGACCACAGCTCGCCCTTGGCGCCCTTCTTGACTTGCATGTCCCACGACCACGCATCGGGCTCGGATTTGATCAGCCAGTAAGCCATCTATTCCTCCCGGAAGGGGCGCGTCAGCAGAGATTCGATTGCGGCATTCACGCTCATGCTGCCGTCGAGCACCGCGGCGATGGCGGCGGCAATCGGCATATCGATGCCGCGCCCGCGCGCCAATTCGACCAGCGCCGGTGCAGTGAACTGCCCTTCGGCGAGCTTGCCGTGCGGAGCGTCGCTGAGCTTCTCGCCTTTTCCCAGCGCGATGCCGAACGAGAAGTTTCGCGACTGCGGCGTCGAGCAGGAGAGGACGAGATCGCCGAGCCCGGACAGCCCGGTGAGCGTCTCCGGCCGCGCGCCATAGGCGCGGCCGAAGCGGACCAGTTCGGCAAAGCCGCGCGTGGTCAGCGCCGCCGCGGCGCTCGCGCCGAGCCCGCGGCCGGCGACGATGCCCGCCGCGATCGCCAGCACGTTCTTCGCCGCGCCGCCGATCTCAACGCCGCGCACGTCGGTGGAGTGGTAGGGCCGGAACGTCGCGGAGCCGAGCGCCTGGGTGAGCCGCTCGGCCAGCCCAAGATCCTTGGCTGCGAGCGTCACCGCCGTTGGAAGGCCTCGCGCCACGTCGTCGGCGAAACTTGGCCCGGAAAGGATAGCGGGCAGCGCGGTCTGCGCGCATTCCGCGATCACCTCGGTCATGAATTTGTCGCTGCCGCGTTCGATTCCCTTGGCGCATGCGACCACCGGCGTGCCCGAGGGCAGCAGGTCGGCGATGGCGAGCGTGACCTCGCGCAACGCCTGCGCCGGCACCACGATCAACACCGCGTCCGCACGTGCGGCAACGGAGATGTCTGCCGTCACCTCGATATTGTTCTCGAGCTTGATGCCCGGGAGGCGCGCGCTCTCTCGGCTCTTCGTCAGCGCCGCGGCGGTTTTTGCATCGCGCGCCCACAGCGTCACCGTGCGGCCGGCGCGTGCCGTCACGTTGGCGAGCGCGCTGCCCCAGGCTCCGGCGCCGAGCACGGTGATGCGCTCGAAGCTCATGCGGGTTTCCCTACGCCGGTGCACTCTTCCAGCGGCCAGCGCGCACGCGGCGCGACATCGAGCGGATCGGTCAGGCCGAACGCCAGCCGTTCTGCGCCGGCCCAGGCGATCATCGCGCCATTGTCGGTGCAGAGCGCCGGCGGCGGTATCACCAGGACGGTGCCGCTCTCGAAGGCGAGCCGGTTGAGCACCTTGCGCAGCGCCTGATTGGCGGCGACGCCGCCGGCGGCAACCAATGCGTTGGGTGCGCCGTAGCGCTCGCGGAACAGCCGCATGCCAGCCCGCAGCCGGTCCAGCACCACGTCGACCACGGCCTGCTGGAACGAGGCGCAGAGATCGGCGACGTCCTGGTCGGAGAGCGGGGCGATCTTCTCGGCTTCGAGCCGCAGCGCGGTCTTCAGTCCGGAGAACGAGAAGTCAGCCTCGGGTCGGCCGTGCATTGGACGCGGCAGCACGAACCGCACCGGATTGCCTTGCAGCGCCTCTTGTTCGACCTGCGGCCCGCCCGGAAAGCCGAGACCGAGAAGCTTGGCGGTCTTGTCGAAGGCCTCGCCGATGGCGTCGTCGACGGTGGTGCCGATCAGCTCGTAATGGCCGACCGCGCGCACCGCCACGATCTGGGTGTGGCCGCCGGAGGCCAGGAACAGGCAATAGGGGAATGGCACCGCGTTGGTCAGCCGCGGGGTGAGCGCGTGCGCTTCCAGGTGGTTGACCGCAATCAGCGGCTTGGCGCTGACCAGCGCAATCGCTTTGGCGGTGGTGAGCCCGACGATGACGCCGCCGATCAGCCCCGGCCCGGCGGCCGCGGCGACGCCGTCGATGGTCTCGAAGGTTTGGCCGGCATCGGCCATGGCCTTGGCGATGATGCGGTCGAGGGCCTCGACATGGGCGCGCGCGGCGATCTCCGGCACCACGCCGCCGAAGGCGGCATGCTCGTTGACCTGCGACAGCACGATGTTGGACAGGATCTTGCCCGGCCCGTCATCCAGGCGCTCGACCACCGCCGCGGCGGTCTCGTCGCATGTGGTTTCGATTCCGAGTACAACCATGGGGCCTCTGGCGCATGATCCTGAAAAGTTGACAGACTTTTCAGACAAGATCATGCGCAAACTAAAAGAGCAGGTCGAACAACGGCTAGCATCGCGGGGTCCGGTGGCGCAATCCTCTGAAATCGTGCGTCTTGGCACGCGCGGCAGCCCGCTCGCGCTGGCCCAGGCGCGGATGGTCCGCGACCGGCTGGCCGCCGCGCACGGGATCGACCCGGCGCGGATCGAGACGGTCGTGATCCAGACCACCGGCGACCGCATCCAGGACCGGCCGCTCGCCGACGCCGGCGGCAAGGGCCTGTTCGCCAAGGAGATCGAGGAGGCGCTGGTCCAGGGCCGGATCGACCTCGCGGTGCATTCGTCCAAGGACATGCCCACCTTTCTCCCGGCAGGCCTGGTGCTGACGGCGTTCCTGCCGCGCGAGGACGCCCGCGATGTGTTCGTCAGCCGCAAGGCGCGGACGCTGGCCGAACTACCGCACGGCGCGACCGTTGGCACGTCGTCGCCGCGCCGGCGGGCGTTCGTACGCCGCATGCGGCCCGATCTTCGGGTGGTCGACCTGCGCGGCAATGTCGAGACGCGGCTGCGCAAGCTCGATGAAGGCGTTGCCGACGCCACGCTGCTGGCGCTCGCGGGACTCAATCGCCTTGGCCTGACCGATGCTGCGACCGCGGTGCTCGAATTGGAGGAGTTCCTGCCGGCGGTGGGGCAGGGGGCGATCGGCATCGAGACCCGGGACGACGATGCCGCGATCCGGGCATTGCTCGCGCCGATCAACGATCCGGACACCGCAACCGCGCTTGCGGCGGAACGCGCCTTCCTCGCCGTGCTCGACGGGTCGTGCCGCACGCCGATCGCCGGCCATGCGACGGTTGAGACCGGACGTGTCCGCTTCCGCGGCATGATCGTGCGGCCGGACGGTACCGAAGCGTTTGAAACGACCCGCACCGGCGTGGTAACCGACGCCTCCGAACTCGGTGCCGATGCCGGCCGCGAGTTGAAGGGACGCGCCAGCCCCGATTTTTTTGCAAACTCCTGAACATGCATCTCCTGGTCACCCGCCCCGAACCCGATGGCGAACGCACGGCAGCGCAGTTGCGTGCGCGCGGACATGACGTGAGGCTGGCGCCACTGCTGCGCATCGAGGCCGTTGCCGACGCCGATCTCGGCGGCGGGCCGTTCGCGGCGATCCTGCTGACCAGCGCCAATGGCGCCCGTGCGCTGGCGACCCACTTACGGCGCGACGAGCTCCTGGAGCTGCCGGTGCTGGCGGTTGGCCGCAGCAGCGCGGATGCGGCGCGCGCCGCCGGCTTTGCCGATACGGTGTCCGCTGACGGCGACGGCGGCGATCTCGCGCGTCTTGCCGCGGCCTGTTTCGCCGGAAGCGGGAGGTCGCTGCTGTATCTCTCCGGCGAGGATCGTGCCCGCGATCTGGCGGGCGAGCTTGCCGTGCAGGGTCTCGCGGTCCGGACGGTCGTGATCTATCGTGCGGTCAAGGCCCAAAACCTCACGCCCGAAGCGCTGGCGGCGTTGGGCGGGGGCGGCATCGACGGCGTGCTGCATTTCTCCCGGCGTAGCGTGGAGACTTATCTGGACTGCGCTGCGGAGCTGCTCGACCGGGCGCTCAAGCCTATCCACTTTTGCCTGTCGGCGCGGGCCGCTGAGCCGCTGAAGGCTGCGGGCGCCGCCGTCATCCGCGTTGCGCCGCGTCCGGACGAGGATGCGCTGATGGAGCTGGTCGGGCGAGCCTAGCATGGTCCCGAAACCTTCCGCCGCAGGATGTGCGCGATGCAGGATGTGGGCGATGGCCCCCGCCGAATCGTTTAGGATGCAGGCATGGCAAGCGGGAAACGTCCTTCTTCAGGGGCTGGCGGTCACGGCGGGAACAGGCGCCGCCGGCCGTCGTCGATCATCGACTTGAAGGCGACCGAGGTTGCCACCGAGCGGGTGGTAAACCCTTCCCCTGCTGAAGCATCGGCTGCGCCGCCGAGCCCCGACACCGCATTCATCCCGCCGCTGCCCGAACAGCCGGTGCCGCCGTTCATTCCACCGGAGGCGGAACGGCCGCCGCGGCCGACGTTCCGGCCGCCGCCGCCCGAGGACCCCGATCCGCCGGCCGGCGAGCGGCCCGAACCCGCGCGCGGATCGGTCGCATGGCTGCCGCCGGAATTTCCGTGGTCCCTGGTCGGCGCCGGCGCGACCGGTGCTGCGGTCGTGCTGCTCGGCGCGGTCTTGGTCTGGCTCGCCGGCACCTTCGGCCGCGACGACCCATCGGTAGCGCTCACCCAACGGCTCGCGGCGATCGAAAACCAACTGCGCGATCTTGCCGCACGTCCGCAGCCTGCTCGCAATGACCCCCGCGCGCTCGAGGATGTTTCGGCGCGGCTCGTCCGGGTCGAGACCACCCTGGCCTCGCCGCGGCCGCCGGTGGCCGATCCCGCCGTTCCCATCATTCTCGGCCGTATGACGGCGACTGAGAATTCGCTGAAAACGCTGTCGGACTCCGTCGCCACACTGTCGCGGCGCTCCGACGCCGCGGCGGCGACGCAGACCGAATTGCAGAACGCCGCGCGCACCAGCACGGCCGATCACAGCGAGCTTGCGGCGGTGAGCGAGCGCATCGCGGCGCTCGAACGCGCCAATCGGACGCTCAGCGGTGAACTGGCCAAGCGCCAGGCCGCCACAGGCAGCGACAACGCCGTGCGTCTCGCGGTGACCGCGGGCGCGCTTCGCTCGGCCGTTGAGCGCGGCGATCCGTTCAGCGCGGAGCTCACAGCCGTCAAACCGCTGGTGGCCGATGCCAATTCGCTGGCGGCGCTCGAGCCGTTCGCGGCGTCCGGTGTGCCGAGCAATGCCGTGCTCGGCCGCGAGCTTGCCGGTTTGGTGCAGCCGATGCTGCGCGCCGCCGGCAGCAGCAGCCCACCGCGCGACGGCGGATTCATCGACCGCCTGCAGGCCAACGCCGAACGGTTGGTGCGCATACGCCCGATCGACGAGGCGCCAGGCGACGATCCGACTCCCGTGATCGCGCGCATCGAAACGAAAGCGGCGCAGGCCGACATATCCGGCGCGCTCACCGAACTGGCCAAGCTGCCCCAGGCGGTGCGCGCGCCGGCGCAATCGTGGATCGCCAAGGCCGAGGCGCGAAGGCAAGCCGTCGAGGCGAGCCGGCGGCTCGCCTCGGAAGCCATCGCCGCGCTCAAGGCAGCACCATAGGCCGGATGCGATGATCCGCGTCGTCGTCTTCCTCGCGCTGGTCGCCCTGGTCACGCTCGGCGTGGTCTGGATCGCCGACCGTCCCGGCGAGGTCGCCATCACCTGGCAAGGTTTGAGGATCGAGACCTCGCTCATGGTCACCGTGGTCGCGGTCGCTGCGGTGGCCGTGCTCACGGTGTTGCTGTGGTCGGTGGTGCGAACCGTGCTGCGCTCGCCCGATCTGATGGCGATGTTCCTCAGTCATCGCCGCGGCGTGCGCGGCTATCTCGCGATTTCACGCGGCCTGGTGGCGATCGGCGCCGGCGACGCCCGCGCCGCGCGCAAGTTCGCCGACGAGGCCGAGAAGATCGCGCCCGGCGAGCCGCTGGCGCTGTTGCTCAACGCGCAGGTGGCGCAGCTTGCCGGTGATCGCGCCGCTGCCGAGTTCTCGTTCCGCGCCATGGCGGAACGCGACGACACCAAGCTGCTCGGGCTGCGCGGCCTCTACGTCGAGGCGCGCCGCCGCGAGGATACCGACGCCGCTCGCGGCTATGCCGAGGAGGCCGCCAAGGCCGCGCCGTCGCTCGCTTGGGCCGGGCAGGCGGCGCTCGAGTTCCGCTGCACCGCCGGCGACTGGACCGGTGCGCTGGCCGCGCTCGATCGCAACAACAGGAACGGCCTGATCGAAAAGCCGGCCTACAGGCGCCAGCGCGCAGTGCTGCTGACCGCGCGCTCGCTCGCAGCCGAGGACACCGATCGCGACCGTGCGCTCACGCTGGCACTCGATGCGATCAAGCTCGCACCCGCGCTGGTGCCTGCGGCGGAGCTGGCCGGGCGGCTGCTCGGCGAAACCGGTCATCTGAAGAAGGCGAGCCGGATCATCGAGGCGGCGTGGAAAGCCAACCCGCATCCCGACC
>CAMDEB010000003.1 GCA_945893085.1 Rhodoplanes serenus
GGAGAGGCCGACCAGCAGCGCGTCGGGCTTGTGCTTATCGAGGATGTGCTGCGCCGCACTCCGCAGTTTCTCCACGCCCGGGGCGTCATGCGTCTCGATCGAACCGCCGGTGAATTTCCGCGGCAATAGTCCGCGCGCGATGAGATGAGAGAATGCCGGCTCGTCGGCGACCAGTACCAGATCGATATCGGTGGCGGCCTTCAGCGACGGCACGATCTCGGCCAGATGGGCCGCCGCGCCGGTGTCGCGCGCGGACACGAGAAGACGCAAACGCAAACCCGCTACCAGGCCGAGAGCCCGCCGTCGACGACGATGCACTGGCCGGTGACGTAGGACGACGCATCTGAGGCGAGATAGAGAACGGTTGAGGTCATTTCGTCGAGACGAGCCATCCGGCCCATCGGAACGCGGGTGCCGTATTTCGACGTGAAGGTCTCGTTCTGCCCACTTTCGACGCCGCCCGGCGCGATGGCGTTCACGCGGATGCCCTTGCCGGCCCAATGAGCAGCAAGCCAGCGCGTGAGGCCGATCACCGCGGCCTTGCTCGCCGAATAGACCGCCGGGTTGTTGATCGGGCTGCCGAGGTATTCCGATCCTTCGTAGATTCTCGCATCAGAGGAGACCACGCCGTAAATCGACGAGGTCTGCACCATAGCGCCGCGGCCCTGCTCGAGCATCTGCTTGCCGACCGCTTGGGCCACCAGGAACATGCCGTCGATGTTCACCGCCATCACCTTGCGCCACTGATCGAGGTCGTAGTCCTCGAAGCGGGTGAAGAAGCGGGCGAAGTCGTCGGGGAAATACGCCGCATTGTTGACCAGAATGTCGATCGCGCCGAAGCGGCCGACAGTGCGGCTCACCATGTCCTTTACCGAAGCCGGATCGGCAACGTCGCTGACGAGGCCCAGCACGCTGCCTGGATGCGAGGCTTCGAGTTCGGCCGCGACGCGACGGGTCGCGTCGGCGTTGATGTCGGCGATAGCGACCTTGGCACCGTGCTGGAGAAACCCCTTGGCGAATTCCGGACCGAGCGTTCCGGCGCCGGCGGTGATCAGCACGGATTTGCCGGTGAAGTCGAACGCCTTGCTGTAGTCGCCCGGGTGGTTCACGCGGCGTCTCCCATAAGGTCGTTCCGCACCCACGCTGCGCCGATAATCGCCTGTTCGACGGCGGCCATCAAGGTGACGACGGCGAGACCTTGCTGGTGGTCGCAAAGGTCCGCGGTCTCCGCGTTCAAGATGGCGCGGTGCTGTGCGAGATAGGTTTCGTCGAGAATAAAGGGCGCGATCGCCAAGGGGCCTTTGACGGCCGAGCGCAGCGTGCCGACCTCGAGATCGAGCGTGAATGTGTCGTCGCCGGTGTTGACGATGATGCCGCGCCGGGACGCGCGCTCAAAGGTGTTGAGGCTGATCGACAGGGCGGGACAGTTGGTCATTTCGGCAAGAATCATCGCAACATCATCGGTTTCGATTTCCAGCGCGGAGAGATGCCCGCCGAGCGCCGTCACGCGCCGCCACGGGCCGAACAGCCAATTGGCATAGTCGAGTTCGTGGCTGAGATCGTGCAGCGCGCCGCCAGCGCTGGCGCGGAGCGACGACGAGGTCTTGCGGTAGTCGCGGCCGGGTCGCCAGTCGGGCAGCCAGCTTCCGCAGTGGATTTCCGCCGACAGCACCCGCCGCCCAGCCAACGCTCTGCGCAATTCCTGAAGGCCCGGATGAAAGCGCAGATTGTAGCCCACGTAGAGCCGGTCGAGCGGCTTTGCGAGCGGCCGCTCCGACGACGACCACAGCGGCTTTTCGACCAGAACCGGCTTCGAGAATCCAATCTCCTGAAGATCAAGCAGCGAAGCGCGGTGCGACGAGGTTTCGTTGGCGACAATCGCATAGTCCGGTGCAAACGTCTTGAGCGCGTCCTCGATCGTGCCAAAGGTGCGGGCATGGACCGCCGGGCGGCGGCTGAGTACGCCGACCTCGGCACCAAGCTGCGCAAGAAGACGCGCGTGGCGCTGACCGGCACTGCCGAAACCGATGACCAGAGCCCGCGTCATTGCCGCCAGAGGAGCCCCGATAGCGACGGTGACTTGGGCCAGAACAGATGCCCGCGCTCGGGCTTCGGCAGTGTGCCGGGCGCAATGAGCGCAGTCCGGAACGCGCTTTCAAGTTCCTCGTCGGTAGTGCAGCCGAGCCGCCCGCGATTGGGAAACAGGCTTCCTTCGGCACTGCGGATTTCCGGCAGGTAACGCGCCGAGTCGATCAGGGTAAGGCCCGTCACATACATGTCGTCGATCACGCTGGTGCCGTTGGGCACGGTGCACACGACCGAGTGGCGGGCCAGCGCCAGCGGATGCGCAAAGGTGAGTCGGATGTCGAGGTCGTCGAACGCTTCCAGCTCTTTCTTCAGGTCGGCGATGTCGCAGATGACATGCGGCTTGATCAGCACGCGGGCCTGCGGCGCGGCGCGCCGGATCGCCCCGAGCGTGCGGACCATCTGATCGCGGCACGCGGTCGGCCCGTCGAGGTCGGGCAGCGGAAGATTGCCGGGATAGAACATCAGGATGTTCGGCTTTTCGGACGGATCGATCGGCCGTCCGTCGATGTCGCGGAGCCCCTGTTCGCCGAGAAACCTGCTCAGGAATTCCTGCCATCGCGGGAACCAGCGCGTCGTGCCGATCACCGTCATCGGCGAACAGGTGACGCGGCGCTGCTCGTTTCGTTGCAGCGGGTGAAACAGCAGATGCCGGTCGGCCTGGAACTTGTGATGGATCGTCGACGGCTCCTGGTTGAGCAGCGAACGCAACAGAGCCGACGACATGGGGTAGGCAATGCTCGGAAAGCCGATCAGGGCGCCTTTGCCCGCCCGCACCGCAAGCGCGATCAGCGCAACCGGCCAGCCGGAAAAGTCCTTGCGATAGAACAGCAGCGTGCGGCGGCGGCGGGAATCGCCGATTTCCTTCGCGACCCGGAAAAGATTGAGCGCCTTTTGCAGTACATTGCTGTGCGACAGCCCGCCGTAGGACAGGAACCGGATGGTGCCGACTGCTTCCATCCCAGCCCACAGGATGTAGTTCTCTTGGACCTTGGCCATGTGGTCGCGGCGCAGGAACAGAAACTCGATCTCAAGCCCCGGCCGCTCGCCTTTCAGTTCGAAGGCCAGCGGCAGGATCATGTCGAGCGAGATCAGCTTGTTCTCGCACAGGATGACGATGCGATCGGGGGCCGCGGCAAGCGGCGGCTCGAACCGCTCGGGCCATTCCGGCGTTCCGAACAGGCTGGTGCGAAAATGTGTAAGCGTGGATTCCGAGACCGGCTCGGAATGCGTCGCATGTTCGTGTGGGGGCGGGGGGGCGTTCATAGCGCGACAAAGCTTTGCAGGATGCGGAGGCCCACCGGGCCGCTCTTTTCCGGATGAAACTGACATCCATAGAGATGATCGCGCCGGATCACGGCGCTGACCCGCCGCCCGTTGTAGTCGCAGTCGGCGAGCCGGTGCGCCGGGTCGGTGGGATCGGCCATGAAGGAGTGCACGAAGTAGGTGTCGCGGTCGTCCGACAGGCCTTCGAGAATGGTGCTGTTCCAGCTGTCGCCTGCAGGCGTTAGGCGGTTCCAGCCGATATGCGGAATCTTGTGCGGCTTGTTGTCAGATGTCGTCGTCGGAACCGGAACCACGGTCCCTGCAATCAATCCGAGGCCGGCGTGGCTGCCGAATTCCATGCTGGTATCGAGCATCATCTGCATGCCGAGGCAGATGCCGAGAAACGGCCTGCCGCGGTCCGCATAGCGCTTCACGGTGTCGGTGAGGCCCGCGGCTGCAAGGCCCGCCATGCCGTCCCCAAACGCTCCGACGCCCGGAAGGATCACGCGGTCGGCGGCGCCCACTTCGTTCGGCGAATTGCTCAGCGCCGCGTCGGCGCCGACCCGCGCCAGAGCGCGCGTGACGCTCAAGAGGTTGCCGATGCCATAGTCGACGACGACGACCTTGCGGCTCATGCGAGCGTCCTTACCGGCAGCCCCGCTGCGCGCGCCGCCGCTCGGATCGCGGGCAGGTCGGACCGCTTGTAGTGAAGGATGTCCGCCATCGCCACGGCGTCCGCTCCTCCGTCGTGCGCGGCGGCGACGAGATGATCGACGCTGCCCATCCCGCCGCTTGCGATCACCGGGATCGTGACGACGGAATTCACGGCGCGGATCAGTTCGATGTCGAAGCCCTTGCGGGTGCCTTCCTGGTCGATCGAGGTCAGCAGGATCTCGCCCGCGCCGAGTTTCACGGCGCGCTCGGCCCATGCGACCACGTCGAGGCTGCTGTGCTCGCGTCCGTTGTCGGTCAGGCATTCCCAGCCATGGCCGCCGGGACGCCGCTTGGCCTCTATCGACACCACGACGCATTGTGAGCCGAACCGCCCGGCGATCTCCGATATCAATTCGGGTCGGCCGATGGCCGCGGTATTGAGGGCGATCTTGTCCGCGCCCGAACGGAGCAGAAGGCGTACGTCGTCGATGCTGCGGATGCCGCCACCGACGGTGAGCGGGATGAACACGTTTTCGGCGGTGTAGCGGACGATGTCGGTCAGGTTGTTGCGGCCGTACAGGCTCGCGACCACGTCCATGTAGATCAGTTCGTCCGCGCCGGCTTCGTAGTAGCGCCGCGCGTGCTCCTGCGGGTCTCCGATGACGCGGAGACCCTCAAGGTGCACGCCCTTGATCAGGTTCGGCCCCTTGATGTCGAGCCGGGCGATGAGCCGGAAAGTACCCACGGGGATCGAATTCTTCAGACGTTCTGGACGATGCCTTGCCGCAGCCGCCACTTGCCGTCCTCCTGCACCCACAGGTGCGGCGAGCGGAACTTGTCGGCAAGCGACAGAAAATACTCCCGCGACATGCGCGGCTGCTCGAACATCTTCGAGGCGACTGGGAATTTGTCGACGGGAATCGAAAGGTAGTTCCACAGCTCCGGCTCGAAACGCGTCGGGAATTCCCCGTCGAAGCGATTGACCAGCGCGACGCCTTCCTCGCGCGTGATCTCGCCGGAGCGGATTTCCTGCGCCGAGTCGTATGTCGCACGGCCGATGCCGAATTTGACGAAGGTGCAGTAGTAGTGCAGATCGTCGATCTTATCGTCAATGCTGTTATACTTACTGTAGGTGCCGGGCGTGCGCTCCGGACTTGCCTGAAAGCCGCCGTGCTCGACCGCGTAGTAGTACGCGCCCTGCGGGTGCCACTTCATGTAATAGCCGAGGTAGTGAACGTCGACGCCGACGCGCGCGAGGTCGGCGGGGTCGGCCGGCATGTAGGGGTCGAGATCGACCGGCTTCAGTCCGAAATAGGTATGCAGGTCGGCGACCGATGTGCCGCCGAGGTAGATCTGGTTCTTGTCGGCGACGGAAAAATAGTCCCAGCTCCGTTTGGCCGAGGAAGAATCGGCGATCGGATTGCCGTATTCGGCTTCGTTTTCGCCGTAAAACACCAGCGGAATGCCGAAGCGCACGGCCATCTTTGGCGCGAGATTCTTCTGGCCGAGAATGAACGGTTGGAACGGATGGAACAGGTTCTCCACCGCAAGCCGGGTCAGCAGGCGGTGGATCAGGCCGTTCGGCGAGACGAGAATATTGTCGAAGCCCGCCTCGATCCACGAGCGGTGATTGCGCCAGCCCCAGTCCGTGTACATGTGCGGCGCCCAGGTCACCGTGAGCGGGCTCATGCCGTATTCGTATTTCAGCTTGTGCGCCGCATAGAAGCTGTCCTTGCCGCCGGAGCCGGGCACCAGGCAATCGTATTGCGCGCCCGTGCCCCTGAATTTGTCGCACAGCGCACGCAGCTCACGGTCGCGTGCAGTCCAGTCGATGCCCGCGCGCTTGCGCTCGGCGACACGGCACGCGTCGCAAACGCCATGGCCGTCGAAATTAATGGTTTCTTTCACGCTCTGCCGCGTGTGGGCGAATTCGACCGAGGAGTTCGGGCGTTGGTTCGAGATGACGCAGGACCGGCAATACTGAACCGACTTCGGCAACCCGTAATAGGCGTCGGGATCGTTGACGGTTGCCGAATAGCGGGGCGCATCGGCTTTGAAGTGCGACTCATACGGCTTCATTGTTTCTCTCTGACAGCAGGGCCCGAACGATTGCGAAATCCAATTCGGTGTCGATGTCGATCGACCGTTCGCGCGGCATGACATGGCAGACGGTTTCCGGCGAAAGATAGCTTGCACGGCCGGCAAGCCATTCGCGCCGCGCGGCATAGACCGCGCCGTTCAGCGCATAGGCTTGCGGCAGGTCCTGCCGGCGAAAGGCGGGGGCCGCCGCGGCGTCGATTACCGGCCGCATGTGTCCGTCGCGCTCGCGAAAGAACATCCAGGCCGGGTGCTTGTCGGCCGGGGAAACTGTCACGCAGGCGGGAGCGCGCGCTTTCAGGCAAGTCCCGAGCATGGCGTCAATGTCGCCGGCCTCGCGAAGCGGTGAAGTCGGTTGCAGCAGCAAGACCCAGCCGTGCCCTTCGCCGCATTGTCCGACCGCGTGATGCACGACGTCGAGCATCGATGCAGTGTCGGTGGCAAGCTCCGCCGGGCGTATAAAAGGAACGTCGCAGCCCGCTTCGGTGGCCGCGGCGATGATCTCCGGGTCGTCGCTCGAAAGGATCACGCGGTCGATGGACGTTGCGGCTTTCGCTGCCGTGATGGTCCAGGCGATCAGCGGACGTCCGCCGAGCGGCCGCAGGTTCTTGCGCGGCACACCCTTGGAGCCGCCCCGCGCCGGGACGATTGCGAGCACCCGTTCGCCGTAAAGCATTACTTGAAGATCTCGGTGAAGTCGGTCTTCGCCCGGTCGAAGTCTTCCGAGCGGCCGATGTCGAGCCAGTACTCGTGGATCGGATAGACGCAGGCGTGGCCGGTGCGCACGCGCGCACGCTCGAACAGATCGGTCATGTTGAGCTTCTCGTTCCGGTCGATCGTTGCGATGGTGGACGGGCTCAGCACATAGATGCCAGCGTTGACGAAGAAGCGTTGCAACGGCTTTTCGGTGACGCCGACAAAGCTGTGACCGTCGGATTTCACGACGCCGTATGGAATCTGGAAGTCGTACTCGCGCACGCACATGGTGGCGTCGCTTTTCTCGTCCAGATGGAAATTCAGGAGCTTGGAGAAGTCGATGTTGGTGAGGATGTCGCCGTTCATCACCAGCACGGGCTTGTCCGGCAGCGGCGGCAGCAGCGAAAGCGAGCCCGCGGTGCCGAGCGGCTCGTTCTCCTGGACATAGTGGATGTCGGCACCGAACTGTGCGCCGTCGCCGAAATGCGTCCTGATCTGGTCGGCCTTGTAGTTCACCGAGAGATAGAACGAGCGGAAGCCCTGGGAGACGAAAGTGCGGATGATGGTTTCGAGGATCGGCTGGCCGCCGACGTGAAGCAGCGGCTTGGGAGTTTCGATTGTCATGGGATGTAGCCGCTGGCCGAGCCCGCCCGCCATCAGCACCACCGGGTTGTCGCGCCAGGTGGAGCCGACAAGGTCCGACATGGCTTCAAGACCGACGATGCGGCCGTCTTTGTCGACCAGCGGGACGTGGCGCAGCGCATGCGTCCGCATCAGCGCGAGAGCTGCATCGTGACCCGCATCGGCCGGCAGCGTCTTCGGACTGCGGTTCATTATCTCTGCAGCCGGGCTCTGCAGTGTGACGCCGCGGAGGAAGCCGCGCCGGATGTCGCCGTCGGTCACCACGCCCATGAGTTGGAACTGTTCGTTGGTAACCAGAGCAAACTGCATGCCGCCGCGGTCAATCGCCTGAATCGCGTCCTGAACGGTCGCCGTGGATTTAACGACGATGGATTTCCAATCGATCATGGCTTGATTTGAATTCGGAGGTCGGTCTTGGAGCGGTCGCTGTGCGAGCGCACGGGATAGAGGATGCGGGCTTCGCTTGGCAACTGTTGACTGACGAGGGCGCTGCGGCGGTTGCCGAGGTTGTTGAACATCGGCGGCACGGCGAGCTTCATCTCGGGGTGGAGAAGGTAGGAAACGTAGTCCACCAGCAGCCCGAGCCGCTGCTTGCCTGGGAAATCCGGAATTTTCCAGGCAAGATCGGACGTGCCAGCATAGAGGCGGAGCAGGGCATCGGCCTCCGGCCCGGTCAGCAGCCCTTCGCTGCGGCCGAAGTCGATCAGCTCCACCGCGAAGTCGAGATAGAGGAACCGCACCGCGAGCACGAGCATCTTGAGGAGCTTCGCGCGTCCGAGATCGAGCCGTCCGGCGAGATGGGCGCGGTGGTAGGCATAGAAATCGCGCAGATAAAGCACGTAGGCGGAGTCGATCGGGCCCTTCTTGCCGCCGAAGCGGCGGTCAACGGTTCGCGACATGCGCGAGGTCTGGATGTCGAACAGCACGAAGCCGTTGTCCTGAACGAACTGGTCGAAGGCCGCGAAGGTGGTCGTGGTGTCGGCGAAGCGGATGAACTTGATCTCGGAGATGATCCCGAGCGTGTGCCCGGCCAACGCCTTGGTCCCGCCGCGAAGCACGTTGAGTTCGGTGCCCTCAGTGTCGAGCTTGATGAAATCGGGTTGGAGCTGCGCTTGCTCCCGGCAAATATCGTCGAGCCGCTCGCAGCGGACGGAAATTTCCTCGAACGGGGTCGCCCCGGATTCGGCGATCAGCGCATTGGGATTGAGGCTCGAACTCGTCGGCGCCGCCGGATAGACGCGGAACGTGGCGCGGCCCGCAACGTCGGTCAATGCGGTTTCGTGCAGGCGGACGTTGCGGCTTCCGGCGTACATGGTCTTGAGTTTTTCGAAGCTCGCCGGCATCGGCTCGAAACCATGCGCAAACCAGAGGTCCTCGGTTCCTGGCGGGAACAGCGGATAGATGCCGCCGGCTGCGCCCGCGTCGTAAATCGCGAAGGGCGATGCACGGAAATCGGCTGAAAAGCTTGAGCCGAGAAACGGATCGAATTTCATGGCCGCTTCGTTCCGCGCGCCGCGCCCGCTTGAGAGCGGCGCGACAGCAGGTATTCGGCGAAATCGAGATCGAGCTCGTCGTCGATGTCGAGACAGCGCTCGCGCGCCACGATCGCGCCCTTGACGCGCCCCTCGAACAGATCGTTGTGCGACAGAATAAACGCCGGCGTCGTGACGTAGGCCACAGTCGCCAGGTCATAGACCGGCGGGGCGTCCTGCCGGTTGGAAATGACGCGGCCGGCGTCGGAGGCAATGCCGAGCGTGCCGTCGTCGCGCCTGCGAACCATGTTGAAATAGGGATTGCGCGCCGACGGCGTCATCGTCACCACGGCGTCGCAGCCGCCGGATTTCAGGGTGTCGATGCAGGCCGTGAGGTCCTGCGGGTCGCGCATCGGCGATGTCGTCGGCACCGAAAGAAAAGCGTCGAAGCGGTCGCCCGCATCCTGCACGGCGCGGATCGCATGCTGCCAGGCGAGCCACTCCGGGCTGTCGTCACGGGCCAATTCGGCCGGGCGCATGAACGGCACCTCGGCCCCGTGGCGGCGCGCAGTGTCCGCTATCTCGGCGTCGTCGGTCGACACGATGATGCGCGCAACACGTCCGCAGGCTTTCGCCGCGTCGATCGACCAGGCGATCAGCGGTTTGCCCGCAAGCAGGCGGATGTTCTTTCGCGACACGCCCTTCGATCCACCGCGCGCAAAGATGAAGGCGAGGACGCGCATCTCAGTAGCGCGCTCCGGCCGTGACGTGCGTGCCCGACGCGACTGCGCGGGAGACGACCGCGCCCGCGCCGACCAGGACGTCGTCGCCGATGGAAATGCCGTGAATGACGATCGCGCCGGTGCCGAGATGGCTGCGCGCTCCGACAGAGACATTGCCGCTGAGAACCGCGCCCGGCGCCACATGGACATGGTCGCCGATGCGGCAATCGTGATCGATCGAGGCGGAGCTGTTCACGATGGTGTTGCGGCCGACATGGACGCCGCATTGCAGGACCGCGCCGGCCATGATCTGCGTGCCTTCCGCCAGATTGCATTGGTCGCCGACCGTGGCGGCCGGGTGGATCAGCGTGGCGAAGCGCCAGCCGTCGGCGGTCATGCGTTCGAACACGGTTCGACGGATCGTGACATCGCCGACGGAGCCGATGCCGTTGGCGAGCAGATGGCTGTGCTTGTCCATGCGCGCCAGCGCGTCGTCATTGCCGAGCACGGTCACCCCGAGCGGTCCGGGCTGGCCCGGCTTGAGCTCCGGCGCGCAGACACCGGCGACGGAAAATCCGGCGCGCCGTAGGCCGTCGATCACGACCCTCGCATGGCCGCCGGCGCCGAGCACGATCACGTCAGCAGGCATGCGTCGATCGGCTGGTCTTTGGCATAGTTCCGGTCGGCGCGGCGGCCGATCAGGTCCCACAGCCGGACCGGGGGGATGCCGGTGCCGGGCCGCTTGACGCAAAGGTCTTCGGCCGAGATCGTCGCGCCTTCCGCAATCGCGCGCGCTGCGACCACGCTCTTTAGCGCCACGTCGCGGTTTGCAAGCTCGGCCTGGCGCGGCGTCTTGTCGCCATCGCCGAGCGCGCGCTCGACCGCGCGGATGCCGTCGACGAGCTGTTTCAGTTCGCCCGGTTCGATCGAGGCCTTGTGATCGGGCCCCGGCAGCGTCCGGTCCATCGTCAGGTGCTTTTCGATCACGCATGCGCCGCGCGCCACGGCGGCGAGCGTGATGGTGAGCCCCTCGGTGTGATCGGAGTAGCCGACCGGAAGCTTGAATCGCTCGCGCAGCGTATCCATTGCGCGCAGGTTCACGTCACTTGGACTGGTCGGATAGTCGGTGGTGCAATGCAGAATGATGACACGGCCGGAGAGCAGCGATGCCCCGGTCGCAAGCGCCGCGGCGAAACCTGCGGGACCGGCCGCCGCGCCGGCCTTGTCGGCATAGCCGAACGCCAGCGCGCCGAGCGCCATGGCGACATCGCCGATGGTGCGCATGCCGGTCGACAGGATCACGTTCAGCCCGCGGCGCGCGACATCGACCAGAAGCGGGGCGTTGGTCAGGTCGCCCGAGCCGATCTTGATCGTCTTCAGGCCCATGTCTTCGGCCAGGAACCGCAGGCTTTCGCCGTCGAACGGCGTCGACAGGAATTCGATGCCGCGCTTGGCGCAATGGGCAGCCAGCGTGTGGTGCGCCTCGTGGCCGAGCTCCAGCCGCCGCAGCATGGCGTGCTGGGTCTCGTCATGGCCGGTCTGCTTGATCTGGTACGCAGCCTTCGACGCCGTGCCGGTGACCAGCGCATCGGCGCGAAAGGTCTGGAACTTGACCGCATTGGCCTTGGCATCTGCGGCCGCTTCGACCAGCGCGATGGCGCGCGCGAGATCGCCGTTGTGATTGACGCCGGCTTCGGCGATGACGAATACCCGGTCTTGCACCCGATATTGCCCCGGCACGGTCACGCTCTCGCCATCGGCAGATCGACGAAGGCCTTGGTCAGGAGGCGCGACAGGTCGCTGCTCGTCAGCACCTGATGAATGCGCTCGGCTGCGCCGCCGCGGCCGTAGGGCGGATTGGCGTGTTGTGCCTGCGCGCGAAACTCGGGCGAGATTGCGCGGGCGATGGCGCTCTTGATCGCGTTCGCATCGGCCGGGCAGTCGATGATCGAGGCGGCGCGAAGCCGCCCGGTCTGCCGCGTGCCGATGTTGACGGCCGGCAGGCCGAGCGCCGGCGCCTCGATAATTCCGGATGAGGAATTGCCGACCATCGCCGCTGCGATCCGCAGCAGCGAGAGGTAGCGCCGCAGGCCGAGCGAGGGGACGACGCGCGCATTCGCGCGTCCGGCTGCCCAGCGCTCGATCGTCTGGTTGATCGCGGCTCCGCCCGGATCGGCGCCGGCCTTGGTCATGACGACAGTCGCCTGCGGAAAGGCTTCGAGTGCCTCCAGCATGGCGGCTGCAGGCGCTATCGGCGACGCCGATGCGGTTTCCGGATGGCATGTCACGGCGAGGACAGGATCGCGCAGCTTAAGGCCGATATCGCGCTCGAGTTGTTCACGCGTGAGCGGCGCATGTTCGGCGATATTGTCGAGGCCCGGCGCACCCGAAACGACCACGCGATCCGGCATCTCGCCCATTTGCAGGATCCGGTCGCGGTACGCGTCCGCGGCCGGAAAATGCAGATGCGCCATCTTGGTGACGGCATGGCGGATGGCGTCGTCGATCGCGCCTTCGGTGACTTCGCCGCCATGAATGTGCGCGAGCGGGATGCCGAGAATCGTGCAGCAGGAGGCCACCGCGATCAGCTCGATGCGGTCGCCGAGCACCACGACCACATCCGGCGCGATCCGGTGAAGCGCTTTCGCTATCTCGCCGAGCCCGTGTCCCAGCGCCTCGGCGGCCGAAAGCCTGGTGCCGCCGTCGAGCGGCAGCGGCACTCTTGCGGCGATCGGCATGCCATCGGCCTCGATCTCGGCGACGGTCATGCCGAATTCCGGCTGCAAATGCGCGGCCGTCACGACGAGGCTGAGATCGACTGTGGAATCCTGCCGCAGCCGAAACAGCAGGCCGCGGAGCAGGCCATACTCGGCCCGCGATCCCGTCACCACACAGATATGGCGGCGCTTCACGGCGTGGCCAGCTTGGGGCTGCTCGGAAGGCAGAGGATGCGCGCCTGCAGGTCCTCCGCGACGGCCAGCGTGGCGCTGCGCGGCGCATCGGCAAACATCGGCAACCGGTGCATCAGCTCCCAGAGCGGGCGCGCATAGAGCCCTGCTTCGTGTAGAGCTTCGAGCATCCGGTCTCTTTGCTCGAGACGGCGAAGCAACACCGCGTTGAGCCAGTAATTGCTCTGCGTGCCGGCCGGCTCCGATACGAACGCGAGGCCCGGCAGCGCCTGACAGGCATCCTGATAGCCCGCGGCGAGGCGGCGCTTGCGCGCAACGAAGTCATTGAGCCGTGCAAGCTGGGCAAGACCGAGGGCGGCGTTGAGGTTGGGCATCCGGTAGTTGAAGCCGATCTCGTCGTGGACGAAGGCCCACTTGTGCGCCTGCTTGGCGGTGGTCGTGATGTGCCGAAGGCGCTCGGCAATGGCGTCGTCGTCGGTGAGGATCGCGCCGCCGCCGCCGGTGGTGACGATCTTGTTGCCGTTGAAGCTCAGCACCGACAGTTCGCCGAACGAGCCGGCGGGCTTTGCATCGCGCAGGCTGCCGAGCGATTCGGTCGCGTCGACGATCAGCGGAAGGTCATAGAGTTTGGCAATCTCGGCAAGCCGGACGTCGTCGGTCGGATGGCCCAGCACATGCACCGGCACGATCGCGGCGATCCGGCGGCCGGTGTTTTTGTTGCGGATATTCTTGCCGTCCTTCAGCACCATTGCGCGGAGCGTCTGCACGAGATTGTCGGGATCGAGGCCGAGGGTCTCCGGCGCGCTGTCGAGCAGGTGCGGGATCGCGCCGCAATACGCCACCGCGTTGGCGGTCGCGATGAATGTCAGCGCCGGGATCAGAACCTCGTCGCCGCGCTCGACGCCCGCGACCAGAAGCGCGGCGTGCAGCGCGGCCGTTCCCGAGACGGTGGCGATGCAGTGCTTACGCCCGCAGGTCCGGGCGAGCGCTGACTCGAACTCCCGGACCTGCGGCCCGGCATAGGAGACCCATCCGCTGTCGAGGCAGGCGGCCAGCATTTCCTTGTCGCTGCCGGCGAACTCGGGCTCGTGCAGGGCTGCGGGCAGCGCGCCCGGCGCAATCACCGAGGCGAGCTTTTTGACTGCGGCGGCAATGTCGAGAACGTCAGATGACATATTGCCCGACCCGATAGCGCGAGAGATTGGCCGGATCGGCGAACCACTTGGTCGTCAGTTCAAGACCGCGCCGCATTCCCTCGCGTCCGCCAAAATCCGGTTTCCATCCCAGCACTTTTTCGGCCTTGCGATTGTCGGCCCACAGCCGCTCGACTTCGCTGTTGGCCGGACGAAGCCGCACCTCGTCGGTCTCGATCTGGACGGTTACGCCCATCACCTCGGCGATCAGCTTTGCGGTGTCGCCAATCGAAATCTCGAAATTGCTGCCGATGTTGATGACCTCGCCCGCGGCCGAGTCGTCGGACTCCAGCACGGCGAGAAAACCGGAAACCGTGTCGGCCACGTAGTTGAAATCGCGGGTGGGGCTGGTGGCGCCAAGGCGGATGCGGCGCTGGCCCGCGGCAATCTGGGTGATGATGGTCGGGATGACCGCGCGCGCGGACTGCCGCGGCCCATAGGTGTTGAACGGCCGGATGACGGTGACCGGCAGACCGAACGAGGAGTGGAACGACAGTGCGAGCTGGTCGGCCCCGATTTTCGTCGCGGAATAGGGCGACTGGCCTTGCAGCGGATGCGCCTCGGTGATCGGCACAAAGCGTGCCGTGCCATAAACCTCGCTGGTCGAGGTGTGCACAATCTTGCGCAGCGAAAGGTCGAGCGCCGCCTGCAGCACGTTCAGCGTGCCAGAAATGTTGGTTTCGACATACGCATGGGGTGCGCGATAAGAAAACGGAATGGCGATCAGCGCGGCCAGATGCAGCACGGCTTCGCAGCCGCGCATCGCCTCGCGAACCGCCAGCGGATCGCGGATATCGCCGGCCTGCACTTCGACCGCGCGCTTGACCTTTTCGTCGGCGGAGTCGAGCCAGCCCCAACTGTCGAAGGAGTTGTAGAACACGAAGGCGCGCACGTCGTAGCCGCGCGCCACCAGTGTCTCGACGAGATGCGATCCGATGAAGCCATCGGCGCCGGTCACGAGAATTTTGCCTTTCCGCATCTGTCTGTCTCAGGCCTGGAACAGATCGATGAAGGCCGTGTCGTGACGCATGTCGCTCGCGTCGGATATCGCGCCCGGCAATGCGGCCCAGTCGGTCTGCGCGCGGTTGCTCTCGTCGTACCAGCCTGGAACGAAGCGGATGCGGCGCGAAAGGGTCTCGCTCGCGGCAGTGTTGGGCGGGCAATGGCCGAACTCGAAGGTCATCGCCGGTTTGCCGGACAGGAGCACGTCGCGCAGCACCGACGTGTGCAGATAATCGAGGATGACGGCATCGGCCGAGTTCAAAGCCTCGCCGAACGTGCCGCCGGCGAATGCGATGCCGAGCTTCTCGAACGATTTCGGCGGCGTCGAAACCGAGTCCGGATGCGGGCGCATCCGCACCTCGTAGCCGAGCGATCGCAATTGGGCGAACAGCCGCGCCTGCCAGTCGATCGCGGCAAGATCGAACTCGATCGGCGTGATCGTGGCCTTCTCGCCGCGATACTGGTTTGCCACGAACAGCAGGCTGCGCGGCTTGCCGGACGATGTCTGGATCGCGCGAAGCGGCGAGCCTTCGGCCGACGGCGCCGCCTCGATCCGCGGCCACTGCCGGCGCATGCGAAACGCGTCCTTCTCCTGTGTGCGATATCCGGACGCCTGCCTGGCGCTGAACGTCACGAACACGTCGGGCGTCACGAACTCGGTCAGATTGGTGTCGATCAGGTCGAACAGGCCGAGTCCGGAGCCGTGATCGTGGCTGACCGCAACGCCGCCGGCTTTGCGCACAGCAACATGGAGGATGCGGCGGAAGATGTAGCCGCCTGAGCCGGTCCAGAGCTGGCCCGGAAGCTTTTTTGGCGCAGCGAGAAGCGCCCGCAGATACCAGCGGGTGATGGCGGTGGCGTCGCTGAGCCACGCCCGCAGATGCGCAAGCAGCGCGGGCGGCAATTCGTCGCCATTGAGCCGTGCGGCGCCGGTGAAGCCCGCCAGCACGGCGTCGGTGTTCTCGTCGCGCAGCCGCAGCGACGGCCGGTCGGCCGGCAGGCTGTCGCTCGGCGCCCCGAACCAGTGGCGCATCGAGACCAGCACCGGCGGCTCATCCAGGTTTTGCCCGTGCCGTTTGGTAAGCGGGCAGGGGTTGGTCGCGACGATGCGGCTGCGAAAGTCGGTGAGCTGCGGCCAGCGCCACGACAGTCCGTCGTCCTGGGTCAGTCCGTAGAGCGGCCGGAGCAGCCCGCGCCACGCCGACGATGGAAACCGGCTCTTGAGAAAACCGATGCGGTCGCGCTGCGGCTGCCAGAACGCGGGGTCGTCGACCGACGCGCCGCGCAGCCATGATGCGGAGATGTTCTCGCCGCGGCGGTGAAACCGCGCCATCAGCGAGGCAACGAACCAGCCGCGCAACGCCTCCTGCACGAACTCCATCGCCAGGATCGCGAGCAGGTCGCCGTCCTCGTCACCGCGATCCTGCAAATCGCGCGCGAGTGCAGCGTAGCTTCCGACGAACGCGTCACGGAACTTACGCTGCTCGGTCCACGACAACGGCCAGCAGAAATCCTGCAGGCCATTGCCGTCGACCTCGGCGGCCGCGACATCGAGCGATCTGATCTTACGCAGTTGCACGGACACTGGTTCGTTCGACGCTCAGCGCCATGCCGTTCTCGATGCGATAGACGTGGTCGGCGGTATCAACCATCGCCGGTTGATGCGAGATCGCGAGGATGGTGACGTTTTTCGCAAGCTCACGGAGCGTCGCGCAGATCGCGCGCTCGGTTGCAGGATCGAGTGCGGTGGTGGCTTCGTCGAGCACAAGGAGCCGGGGCTTGCGGATCATCGCGCGGGCGATGGCGATGCGCTGGCGCTGGCCGCCGGACAGGTGCTGGCCGCGCTCACCCGTAGAACTGAGCAGGCGGAGCGGCAGCGATTGCACGAAATCCCATGCGCCCGCAGCGCGGAGCGCTGCTTCGGCGTCGGCCTCCGTGAAGCTCTCGTTGCCGAGCGTGACGTTGGTGAGGATCGTGCCTGCGAACAGTGCCGTTTCCTGAGGAACGTAACCGATCATCGCCCGCCACGCATAAAGGTCGATATTGGTAAGCGATACGCCGTCGATCCGGATATCTCCGGACTGCGGCCGGTAGAGACCGATCGCCAGATCGGCGATGGTGGTCTTGCCGGTGCCGGACGGCCCGACCACGGCGGTGAACTGGTTCGCGGGAATGACCAGCGAAATCCCTTCCAGCACCTGCTTTTGGCCGTGCGCAAAGCTGACCCGGTCGAACGTCAAGTTCTGTGCCAGCGGTGGCGGCGGGTTGCCCGCGACCTCTTCGCGCTGCTTTTGCGCGGCGCGCGTCGCGTCAAGCAGCGACCAGAGCGCGCTTTCCTGGACCACCATCGATTGCGCCGTCTTCTGGAAGCCGCCGAGCGTCTGCACCGCGCGCCAGAACAACACCGCCAGAACCATGAGGTCGATAATCGGCACGTTGAACCAGGTGAGGCACACGAACAGCCCGATCGCCAGGACGATGGTCGCGACCGGCTCCTGGAACGAGCGCACCGCGGTGCTGGCAAACACCTGGCCGCGCAGCGCCGTCCGCAGTGCCGTCACTTCGCGCTCCAGCATCGGCACGAAGCGGTTTTCCAGCGCCATCGCCTTGATCGGCTTGATGCCCTGCAGCGCGTCTACGAAGCGACCCAGCATGCTGTTGAGGATCGTCGTCTGCGCTTCGCCGGCGCTCCGCGACATCCGCGTGAACCAGCTCAAGATCGCGATCATGCCGAAGCCGGTGACGATGGCGGCAAGCGCAACGTAGGGGGAGATCAGGGAGGCCGCGGTGATGTAGATGCCGCCTTGGATCAGCGAGGCCAGCAGCATCACCGCGTACAGGATCGCACTCGCCGCGCGCTCGGGCTCGGTGCCCATGGCGTTGGTGAGCCGTCCGGCCGGCTGGCTGGTGAAGTAGCTCCAGCGCGCACCGAGCATGGAGCGCAGAAAATCGAGACGCAGATCGGTCTGAATGCGCGCGGTGGTGTAGCCCACGTACTTCGTGCCGACGAAGGTAAGTGCCGATTTGAGAAGCGCGATCGCGACGATGATCGTCAGCAGCACACCGAGCGTCGGCGGCAGTCCGGTTTTTTCGACAAATCCTGTAAACGCTGCCGCGATCGAGTTGCCGCTCTGCGCCTGGCCGGTCGCGACATTGAGCAAAGGCAGCAGCGCGATTATGCCGATGCCCTCGAGAATGTTCGCGATCAGGAGTGAGCCCAGCACGATCGCGGAATCCCTCCTGTAGCGCGTCACGAACAACCGCAACACGCGCAGCAGGTCGCGCATCGGCACGCGCTTGCGCAAGGCCTGCATGAGAGGCGAGGGCTGGCTCATAATGGTCAGAAGTCGGCGTCGCTGGTGAGCATCCGCCGGCGAAGCGCAAACGCCCAGGGAATGACGCGACGCAGATAATCGACGACGATGCGCTTGCGGTTCTCGGTGATGAACTGCTCGACCGGCGTGTAGCGGGTGCAGGTCTTGCATACCTCGGGCAGGTTGCCCTTCAGCCATTCGGAGCGATATTGCTTGATCTTGGCGCCCTGCCAGATCTCCTGCAGCGGCTGCTCGTTGATGTTGCCGATTTTGATCTCGCTTTCGAGATCGACGCAGATGCAGGCGCCGACATTTCCGTCCGCCAGGACGTGAACGCGGCGGTAGAGCTCGAAGCACGGCGACTTTTTCTTCTCCTCGACCGGCAGGTTATCGGCGAGTTCGCAGCCGGCCGGTAAATCGCCGAGCTCGATGCGGCCCGACCAGGCATCATAGCTTTCCAGGAACGAGATGTTCGCCGCGCCGACCAGCGTCTCGAAGCGCTTGTATTCGTCGGTACTCTTCCATTCGCCTTCTTCGGCCGACACGCGAAGATGCAAGGTGATCAGAATCGGCGAGCCGAGCTCGCGGTTGCGCTTGGCGATCGCCTCGATGTTGGCGAGCACGCGGTCGTACTTGTCCCTGCCGTAGTAGCGCTTGTAGCCCTCGCGGGTTCCGACATAGGTCGAGATCGCGAGCCTGGTGAGGCCGCAGGTGAGGACGTCGTCTGCCGGGAAACGATTGAGCAGGATGGCGTTGGTGTAGAGCATCACCGAGGTGATCGAGGGATGCGAACGGGCGTGGCGGATTTTTTTGATGATGTGCTTGTCGACTAGCGGATCGCCGACCGTCGGCGTAAAATTGATCGAGCCGCCGCCGTTCTCGACGAACGAGGCAATCGCCTTCTCGTAGACCGGCCACTTCATCACCGTCTTCGGCCGTTCCATATGGCGGTAGGCGCAGAACGAGCAGTCGGCGTTGCAGATGTTGGTGGTCTCGACGCCGAAGTTGATGAAGCGGTGTTCCATTAGCCGGCGATAGAAGCCGTTCGGCAGCACGCTGAGCGCGCGCGCGACCATCCGTGTTCGCTGGCTGAACAACGGGGTGTGAACGATTTTCCGGCGACGCATCGAGGGGTCTGATCTGCTCTCAGGAAGAGGGTGGCGCTTGTGTAAAGCTACCGCAGCCCAGGTGAAAACCCAGGTCGATCAATCAGATCGGCGGAACAGTACCATGTTCGCGGCGTGAACGTAAAGAGCTGGCACAAGCAAAAGGACGGCGCGGTTACCGGCGTTATTTCGCGGATTTATCTTGTGAAATAAGCCGTAAATACAGTGCCTCGTAGCGCGAAACCACGTCGTCCCAGGAGAACTCCTCCGCCCTTTGCCTCGATTTCCGCGCCAAATCGGCGGCAAGGCCGGGATCGGCCAGCACCCGGGCTACCGTGTCCGCGAGGGCAGCGGGGTCGCCCGGCGGGACCATCAGGCCATCTCGGCCGTTTCGGATGATGTCGCGGCAGCCAGGCGCATCGGTGGTGACGACCGGCAGTCCGGCCGCCATGGCTTCGACCAGGACGATGCCGAAGGTCTCGGTGATCGACGGCAGCACGAACAGGTCGGCCGTTTGATAGAGCGCCACGAGCTCGTCGGGGGGCAGCGCGAGCGGCGTGAGCTTGGAATCCGGGGCGCCGATCTGCTCGATCAGGATCGTCTCGGTCAGGACGCCGAGTTTTTCTGCATGCGCCCGCAGCGCATTGGTGCCCAGACCTGCAATCACCATGCGGAAGCCAGTCAGCCCTTGCGCTTTCATCACGGCTGTGGCTTCGAGCAATGTGATGAAGCTTTTCTTCGGGTGGTTGCGACCGACGGCGAGGACGACCTTTTCCTCTGGGCCGATGCCAAGCCGCCGGCGCGTCGCCAGCCGGTCGGTCGGCCGTTGCAGGCGCGCCACGTCGACGCCGTTCGGCACCATTGCAATCTTGTCTTCGGCGACGCCGATGGCGCGATACTCGGCTGCAACCGTGTCGGTCATCGCCACCAGACGATCCGCCTGCGGCAGCCATCGGCGGACCAGCGCGTCGATCCGTGGATTGAGGCGCGCGCCATAGCCGATCGCCGGTTCGCGCTGGATGTCCTCGCCGGCGCAGCGCACAAGATGGGGAATCGCGCGACGGGTGCGCGCGTAATGCACGAGTGCGACGCCGGTCGGCCAGCCCATCGTGCAATGCCAAACATCGAAGCGATAGCGCCGATACATCCACTCGAACCAAGCGTCGAGCACGGCGAAGCCGAGCGGAGGCGCATGCTGTAGCACGCCCCAGATTTTCGGCGGGAAGCCGATGACCTCGTAGGGCAACGACCAGCCGTGACGGAGCGCAGCACGATGGGGCGCCGTCACCATCACCACCGGCCGGTGACCGCGCTGCTGTAGGCGAAGCGCAATATTATGCAGGCCGACCTCGACGCCGCCGAGACCGGGCAAGAAGCTCGAAGTCGGAAGGGCGACAGTGAGCGTCATGGCTGCGCCCGCAGTACCGCCACAACGTCGAGCTCCGCACCGGGCGGCAGGGCCGTAAGCGCCTCCACCAGGCCGATGAATTGCCTGTCGATCCTCTCGGCCGACGCCATTTTCGCAATCGCATGCGCCGCCGCCGCCGATCGCTCTCGCGGCAGTCGGACGGTGTCCTGGACGGCATCGGCCCAGGCTCCGGCATCGAGCGGGCACAAATATCCACCCCGTGTCGTATCGATCCATTGCCGGAAGGCGGCCTCGCCGGCATTGGCGACCACCGGAACGCCGCAGGCCAGGCTTTCCAGCATCGGGGTCGCCAGGCCCTCGTCGCGATTCGGCAGCATGTAGGCATCGGCCAGCTTGATATAGGCGTCCGCTGGAACGAACTCCGGCACGATGAGCACGCGCTGTTCCAGCCCCAATTCTACGGTGCGCCGGCGAATGGCAGCGACATAGGCATGATCGCGTTCGCGCAACGGGCCGTGCGTCACGACCGGGCCGGCGATGACGAGTTTGAAGCGATCGGGCAGCTTCGCCATGACATCGAGCAGGAATATCTGATTCTTCTGCGGCATGAACTTGGCGACCATGGACAACACCAGATCGTCCTTGGCGAACGGCGTATATCGCGCCCGCAGTTCCGAACGCCGGTCGACGGATGGGAAAAAGCGTTCGCCATCGATCGGATTGGGCCGGCTCCAGACATTTTTCGTGAAGCCTTCCTTGGCGCAGCGCTCGGCCAGCGCTGTTGAAATGGCAACGATGAGACATTGTTGGTGCAATCGGCGCCGCAGCCAGAAGCCGAGGCGAAGCCCAGGCAGCGTCTGCAGCGGCGAGGCTTCGGTGGTCACAAGCTCGATGATGAGTGGCTGCCGTCGCGCTGCCGCCCAGGCGATGGCAGCGGCTGTAACCGATGAACTGCCGAATACGTGGATGACGTCGAAGCTGGACCGTCGCAGCCGGAACCAAAGCCGCGCCGCTTCCGACCAGCTACGAACGGCCTGCAAGATTCTGGCAAGCGGGGCGTTTGCGCCGCGCCAGTTTGGGAACAGCCGCGACGATACTCGTTCGACCGGAATCCCGTCGTGCACGTAGGAACTGTCGCCCAGGAATTCGGTCGATCCGGCGATGACACGCCAGGAAATCGAACCGGATTGCAGCGCCAGTCGCCGATAGGTGTTGTGGATGCGCAGGCCGGGGCCGGCATATTCAGGCAGAAACTTGCTGCCGACCAGCAGGATTCTCAGCATGCGGCACGCGGCGAGCGAACAATCATGATTCGTCGGCCTGACGCGGGGATGCCGTCGCGATAGGGCCCGGGCGGCACCGGGATCAGGCCCGCTTTTGCAAAAGGATCGTACGCGCACCGCCAATCTTGCAAATGAAGTCCACGGCATCGTCGTCGCGGATGTTCTCGTAGATCACCCGTTCGACATCATCCGTCAAAACGCGATCGGTGCCGGCATAGCCGCGCGCCTCCACCAGCGCCGTTCCGCGCTGCGACGACGAAGCCAGATAGCGAACGTGATAGCCGAGCGCGAACAGATTGCGCAGCGGCTTTTCCATGTCGTGGCTGGCGTCGTAGCGGGACAAATGCGTCTCGAAAATAATCATCGGCGCCAGTTCGCCGCGTTCGATGGCGCCGATCATGCCGTTGAAGACCTCGACCTCGTGGCCCTCCACGTCCATGCGAATGAGATCGGGCCGGCCGTGTTCCTTCGCCAATTCGGGAACGGTATAGGTGCGGACCTTTACGGTTTGTCCCGAAAGATGTGTTTTGCCGCTGCCGGTGGCATGGAACGTATTGAGGTTTGATTGATGGGCCAGAAAGAATTCGCGTTCGCCCGCGCTGTCGGATACCGCGCCGGCGATCACGGGGACGCCGCCATAGCCGTTCAGCGCCAGATTTTTCTTGAGTAGCTCGACATTCGTCGGCGACGGCTCGACGGCGATCATTCGCCCGGTTGGGCCGATCAGGCCGAGCTCCATCAGCACGTAATAGCCAAGGTTGGCGCCGATATCGAGAACTGCCATCCCGGGCTTCAGCACTTTCTCGAGAATGATTTTGTGGTCGATCTCGCGGGTGCCAAACAGGATGAGCGAGCGGCTGATACCCTTATCCTCAAGATCGAGCAGCATGCGGTAGTCATGGATGCGGCGTTCGATGAAACGCCGTCGCAGCACGTGCTTTTGCAGTCCACTGCTCAATGCGTTCACGACCGCCGAGGCAAGTGCGGCGGGTCCGCGGGTTCGCAGGGTGACCAGCGCGCCGTTCAGCATGCCGCGACCCTATCGCGCGGCAGCAGCAGATATTCGTCGAGGCGGAAGGATTGCACCGGCGAGCCGTCGATTTCCCGGCACAGGTATCCTTGGGCTTCGATCAGGGCGACAAGTGCGTCGGTGCTGCTGCCCAGGAGCTTGAGATGCGCGGGATGGATGCTCAGGTAGATGCGCGGCCGGCAACGGCGCATCGTTTCAGCGGCGCCCTGCAACACCTGATATTCGGCACCCTCGACATCAATCTTGATGACCTGCGGGCAGAGGTTGCTGCGTTCGCAGAAGCTGTCGAGCGAAATCTGGCTGTGGCTGGTTTTGGTGAAGCGGCTCCGATCGCCTTTGACTGCAAACCCATTGAGTCCGCTTGCGCCCGCCTCTTCGAAGAACGGCACCTGATCCTCCTCCGTTCGTCCGACCAGGGTATCGATGACCTCGACATTCCTGATGTCGTTATCGGCGATATGGCGCCGCAGGCATTGCAAGTTCCCGCTTGCCGGTTCGAATGTGTACACCCGGCCCCCCGGCGCCACCGCGCGGCTCATCGGCAATGTCACCAGCCCGATATGGCCGCCGACGTCGAACACGCAGTCGGCGCCGCGGCAAGCCTCGATGCATTCCCTGAAGCCGCTATTGTGAGCGCCGCCCCAGTTTTCGAAATTGCTGAACGCAAATTCCGGCTGCAGCAGGAACGGCCCGTAGGGGCCGATGCGCTGGGAACTCGGCCGGCTCAGCCCCGCCTGGCAAGCCATCCGATAGGCACGACCAAGCAGCAGCCATACGGGACCGAGCGCCTTCATGGGACCGTGACGCAATCGCCGCAGGATCGCAACAGCGCTCATGGCCGGCGCTGCTCGGCATGCTCCGGATCCTCCGCGGTTGCGCGGGGGAAGCGGGACACGCGCAGCATCCTCGGTGTCAGTATGCGGTCGCCCCCGATTTCCGCGGCAAGCCGATCGTAGGCGGCCTGCGGATTCTTCAACACTGTGAGCATCACCGCATCCCTCGGCGGCAATTGATCGAGGCTTGTTACGGCCCGCAGATTGCCCAGCGAGCCGCCATGTGGATCCGCGATGCCGACCACCTCGATGCCGTATTCGGACGAGCAAAGCTGCGCCACCTCCGCGAGTTCGCTCAGCCCGTACAATGCAATGCGCGTCCAGCCGCGCTGCTTGCAATCGTCCAGCGCCGTCTCGCATTGCTTGCGCGCCACCCGAAAGAAGCTGAAGGACGCTTGCAGGTATTCTCCGGTCAGTCGGCTCTTCTCGATGAAGCCGTCAGCGGTCAGGTAGTAGGCATAGCGGCGCGGCGGCACCGACTTGATCTTGATCAGGCCCTTGCGGATGCAGCGCTTGAGATAAGCGTTGGTCAGGCCCAGCGCGATGCCGAGCTCGCTCGCGAGCGACCGCTGGGTGATGAGATGGTTCTGCTCCACCGAGGTGAGGACGGCGAGCACGATCTCCGAGCCGTCTTTGCCCCCCGGCAGTTTCTCCTCGGCGTCCATTGGGTCCCGTCGATCTGGCTGGCCAAATTTGGCAAATATGCTATACGGTTCACTGTATGAACGTCAATCGGAAGCTAAATGCAAGCCCTTAATATCGCTAATGGTTTTTCGCGAAAGGGCGTTGCGGCCTGCCGCTCCCTGGGAATTTTCATGCTATACAGCCGGCGGACCGCAAACCTTCCCTTGATCATTCCGATGACGGCGACGTCATGGCAGGAGCGGGCTTTCGAAGCGCCACTCGTGCGCTTCCCAGGCCCGATGGCGAGCATCGCAAGCCAAACATGACATCAAAACCGAGTTTTCGATCGCTTGCCGACACAACTCCGCGCGTCATCGGAGTTGGAACGTTCAGCGCCTCGGCGCGCGCCAAGCAGCTTGTCATGGAGGCGCTCGACAACAATCGGCTCTCCTATGGGCCGATGATGCAGCAGTTCGAGGCCGACTTCGCCAAGCTGCATGGCTGCCGGTTCGGGATCATGAGCAATTCCGGCACCAGCGCATTGCAGCTTGCGCTCCAGGCGATGAAGGAACTTCACGATTGGCAGGATGGGGACGAGGTCATCATCCCCGCGGTGACCTTCGTCGCAACAGCCAACATCGTCCTGCACAACAGAATGATGCCGGTGGTGGTTGATGTCGATCCGAAATACTACGAGCTAAACCCGGAATTGATCGAGCGGGCCATCACGCCGCGCACGCGAGCGATCATCCCGGTGCACCTGTTCGGCCAGCCTGCCGAAATGGCCCCGATCGTTGAAATTGCGCGAAAGCACTCGCTCAAGATCATCGAAGATTCCGCGGAAACCATGTTCGCGAGCTACGACGGACGGCGCGTCGGTTGTCTGGGGGATGTTGGCTGCTTTTCGACCTATGCCGCGCATCTTCTTGTCACAGGGGTCGGCGGTCTCAACACCACAAACGAACCGGACTACGCGATCAAGATTCGCTCGCTGCTGAACCATGGCCGCGACTCGATCTACATTTCGATCGATGACGACAAGAACAAGTCGCAGGAGGAGTTGCGCACGATCATCGAGCGCCGATTCCGGTTCATCTCGATCGGTCACAGCTTTCGCTCGACCGAGATGGAAGCAGCGCTCGGTCTTGCGCAACTGGAGGATTGGCGGCCGGGAATCGAGCAAAGACGACGCAATGCGGCGCAGCTCACCCGCGCACTCAAGAAGTTCGACAATCATCTGCAGACACCCGAGATCCGTCCGGGATGCGAGCATTCGTTCATGATGTATCCGCTTGTCCTGCGCAGCGAAGATAAGCGTCGATTGGTCAACTTCCTCGAGGAAAACGGCATCGAGACGCGCGATATGCTCCCCCTGACCAACCAGCCTGTCTATCACCGGCTGCTGGGCTGGCGGGAGGATGAATTCCCGGTCGCGCAATGGATCAACAACAACGGGTTCTATGTCGGCTGCCACCAGGATCTGACCGACATCGATCTCGAATATATTGTCGAGTCGTTCGACCGCTTTTTCCGGGGCGCGCCGTCGCAGCTTGCCGAGGGCGCAACCCTGGTCCTGCTGGTGGGACGCGACACCAAGCCCGGCAAGCTCGACCTGAACAGCCTCTCGACCGAACTGTTCACGCAGATATTGGTGATCGACGACAATGCTCCGCCCGCGGTCCGCGCCGAATTCGTGCAGGGGGGCTTCGAGGTCATTGACGCAAAGGGCGATGATCCATTGGATCTGATCGCAGCGTCCGGCGATGTGTTCCGCTCCGACTCCGTCGTCATATTTCCGCTCAATGGGCAGTGGAATCCAAAGGACATCCCGCGCCTCATGGTCGCGCTGAGCCGTGGTTACGACCTCGTCATTGCTTCGCGCTTCATCATCGGCGGCGAGCGTCAGGGCGAGCACGGACATGTCCGGAGCTTGGGAAACCGCGTTTTCAATCTCTTTGCCAGCGTGCTGTTCGGCGGCAATCTCAGCGACGGCTTCAGCTCGTTCAGGGCGGTCCGCCGCTCCAAGCTGATGGCGGCCCGTCCGCCGGGGCGCGGCATCGTGAAATCCTTCGCGCTGTCGCTTGAGGCGCTCAAGCGCGGTTGGCGCATCCACGAGATTCCGACCGTCGAGATCACCAGATCGACCGGCCAGGTGATTGGCGACAGCCTTACCAGCATCGTTCCCGCGTTTGTGATTTTGGCAAGGGAATGGTGGTCGCAGCGCCGGCAACAGACGCCAGGGTCAAATCGATAAGCGGGGCGCGGTGGATATTCTTCTGTGCATGCTGGTACGCAATGAGAGGCAATGCCTTGAGGTCATTTTGCCGACTCTTCCCAAGCCGGGTCCCGGCGCGGGGTTCGACCGCTTGATAGCGGTGGATGGCGGGTCGACCGACGGCACGCTCGATGTGTTGCGCCGGGCGGGCATCGAGGTGTTTGAACAGACCCGGCGCGGTCGCGGCGCCGCCTGTATCGAGGCGATGGAGAAATTCACCGCCGATGCCTATTTGTTTTTCTCGCCCGACGGAAATGAGGATGTGGCCGATCTGCCGAAGTTTCGCGGCTATCTCGATGACGGCGCCGACCTCGTCATCGCCTCGCGAATGATGGCCGGCGCCGTCAACGAGGAGGACGCTGGCTTCTTCAAGCCGCGCAAGATCGCCAATCTCGGGTTCAATCTGGGGGCCAATTTGGTATTTCGCAGGAGTGGCCCGTTCATCACGGATTCCATAAACGGCTTCCGGGCGATCCGCCGCACGCTTGCGGAGCGGCTGCAACTCGATGCGGCCGACTACACGATCGAATATCAGATGACGATTCGCGCATTGCGGGCCGGCGCGCGGGTGATCGAATTCCCGACCCACGAATATCCGCGGATCGCGGGACAGACCGGGGCGCCGAGCTTTGCCACGGGCGTCAGCTTCATCCGGCGTTTCTTCACCGAATTGCGCGTTCCTGCTCCGACATGATCGTCGCAGCTCGCCATGAAATAGACGACTGATGTGCGGCATCGGCGGCATCTGGCACTTTGGCGGCACCGCGGAGGCTCAACTCAGCGCCGACGTTCGCGCGCTGACCGATGCCATCGCCTATCGCGGGCCGGATGGCGACGGTCACTGGGTCGATGCGCAAATCGGCATTGCGCTCGGACATCGCAGGCTCGCCATCATCGATCTGTCGGCGGCCGGCTTTCAACCGATGTCGAGCGCCAACGAGCGCGTCGTCATCACTTACAATGGCGAACTCTATAACGCGGCCGAAATGGCCGCCGAACTGGCCATGCCGTTTCGCGGGCACTCCGACACCGAGATTTTGGTTGAGGCGATCGCTCGCTATGGCATCGACGCGGCGCTCCGCCGGACCAATGGCTTGTTCGCTTTCGCCGCCTTTGATCGCTCCACGCGCACCTTGCATCTCGCGCGAGACCGGCTCGGCATCAAGCCGTTGTACTACAGCAGACAGAATGGCCGCATCGGCTTTGCCTCCGAGTTGAAGGCGCTCCGTGCGATTCCGGGATTCCGCTTCACACTTGATCCTTCCGCCGTCGCGGCCTACCTGCGCCACGGCTGTGTTCCGGCGCCGCGAACGATCTATCGCGAGGTTGCAAAGCTGCTGCCTGGCGAACGTATCGAGGTGACGGCGCACGAGATGCGGAACGAACTCTACTGGGACCTCGCGTCGATCGCCAAGAGCCGCCAGGCGACGATGACGCAGCACGATTTTGACGACGTCGTCGATGAGCTTGATCAACTTCTCGGCGATGCCGTCAAGCGGCAGATGATATCGGATGTGCCGTTGGGAGCGTTCTTGTCCGGCGGCATCGACTCCTCGGCGGTCGTCGCCCTGATGCGCGCCGCAGGCAATGGATCGGTCAAGACCTTCTCGATCGGCTTTCGGGAGAAGGCCTTCAATGAAGCCGATCATGCCCGCGCGGTGGCACGGCACCTGGGAACCGAGCACACGGAATTGATCTTGTCGGCGGCCGAGGCGCAAGCTGTGATCCCGAAACTGCCCGCGATCTACGACGAACCGTTCGCGGATTCATCGCAAATCCCGACCTACCTGGTTTCGCAACTGGCCCGTTCCAAGGTCACTGTTGCGCTGTCCGGCGACGGCGGTGACGAGGTGTTTGGGGGCTATGTTCGTTATCGTGGTATCGCAGGGCTTTGGAACACTCTCCGCCACGTCCCATCCGGTGCTCGGCACTTTGGTGCAAGCGCGATCCGATGGCTCTCGCCTGAGGGCTACGATGTTCTGGGCCGCGCGGTGCCGCGTGGCCTGCGGCCCACGCATTTCGGCGACAAGATCCACAAGGCGGCGGGCTTGCTCGACGCCGATGGACCTATCGAGATGTACCGGCGATTGATCTCGCAATGGGCAAGCTCGGACCGGTTGATGCCAGGAACCATCGAAGCGTCCGGTTGGCTCGATCGCCTGGCGCCCGGGACCGAAGGGTTGGAAACCTCCGCTCGCCTTCGCCTTCTCGACATGATGGGCTATCTGCCGGACGACATCCTGACCAAGGTCGATCGTGCGGCGATGGCGGTCAGTCTGGAAGTTCGGGTGCCGCTGCTCGACCATCGGGTCGTCGAATACGCCTGGGGCCTTCCCCCCGGTCAACTGATCGCCAACGGCAAGACTAAGCGGCCGCTGCGCGCGGTGTTGAGCCGTTACGTGCCGGACGCTCTGTTCGAGCGGCCGAAGATGGGTTTTGGTGTCCCGATCGGCGAATGGCTCCGAGGTCCGTTGCGCGGTTGGGCGGAGGACCTGATGGCACCTGATCTGCTGGCCCAGCAAGGCTTGTTCGATCCACTTGTGTTGCGGCAGCGGTGGGACGAGCACCTTTCCGGGCGGCGCAATTGGCAGCACGCGCTTTGGACGGTGCTGCAATTCCAGGCTTGGTGGCAAACCTATCGGTAGCCACTCGGGCAAGGGCCCTTCATCGCATGACCCATGAATTGAATTTGCAGATGCCCCGTGTTGCCACTATGAAGCGGCGGCTGCCAGCAGGATTGCTGCGCGCGAATCGCCGGTGTTGACTGCCGGAGGAGGAATTATGCCGGACAAAATTGCGCTGATTACCGGTGTGACGGGCCAGGATGGCGCGTATCTGGCCGAGCTTCTGCTCGCTAAAGGCTATGTCGTCCACGGCGTGAAACGGCGTTCGTCGTCGTTAAATACAGCGCGCGTCGACCACCTTTATGCCGACCCGCATACCGAAGATACGCGGTTCTTCCTTCATTACGGTGACCTGACCGACGCCACCAATTTGATCCGTCTCATCCAGGAAACGCAGCCGACCGAAATCTATAATCTCGCCGCGCAAAGCCACGTGCAGGTGAGCTTCGAGACACCGGAATACACCGCAAACTCCGACGCGCTTGGCACGCTTCGGCTGTTGGAGGCCATTCGCATCCTGCGCCTGGAGCAACGCGTGAAATTCTATCAGGCGTCGACCTCTGAGTTGTACGGAAACGCGCGGGAGATGCCGCAGCGGGAGACGACCCCGTTCGCGCCACGCAGTCCCTATGCGGCCGCCAAGCTCTATGCCTATTGGATCACGGTCAATTACCGCGAGGCCTATCGGATGCACGCGTCGAACGGCATCCTGTTCAACCACGAGAGTCCCGTGCGAGGCGAGACATTCGTCACCCGCAAGGTCACGCGCGCCGTCGCTGCGATCCACGGCGGACAGCGGCAGCCGCTGTTCATCGGCAATCTCGACGCCAAGCGCGACTGGGGCCACGCCCGCGACTACGTCGAAGGCATGTGGATGATGCTGCAGCAGGCGGAGCCCGATGATTACGTGCTGGCGACCGGCGAGACGCATTCGGTGCGTGAGTTCATCGAAAAATCGTTTGCGGTGGCCGGCCGCACCATCGTGTGGCGCGGGCGAGACCTCGAGGAGATCGGCGTCGACAAGGCCGATGGCGAAGTTCTGGTCAAGGTCGACCCGCGCTATTTCCGGCCGACCGAGGTGGACGTCTTGCTCGGCGACGCCAGCAAGGCCCGCGCGAAATTGGGCTGGCGGCATCGCGTGTCTTTCGATGACCTGGTCGTCGAAATGGTGTCAAGCGACATCAAGGAGTACCGGGCCGCGGGGAGGCAGCAATGACCGCGGGCCGGCCGGCGAACTACGATCTTGCCGGCAAGCGCGTCTGGGTTGCGGGGCATCGCGGGTTGGTCGGCAGCGCGCTGGTGCGCCGCCTCGCCAGCGAGAATTGCGAAATCCTGACCGTTGGGCGCGACACGGTCGACTTGCGCCGCCAGGCGGATGTCGAGCGCTGGATGGAGCAGGCCAAGCCCGACGCGATCTTCGAGGCCGCCGCCACGGTCGGAGGAATATTCACCAACGAAAACCGGCCGGCCGAGTTTCTTTACGACAACCTTGCGATCGAGACGAACATCATCGAAGCGGCAAGACGCGTCGGCGTGGGCAAGCTTTTGTTCCTTGGCTCATCCTGCATCTATCCCCGTCTCGCGCCGCAGCCGATCCCCGAAAATGCCCTGCTGACCGGTCCACTGGAGCCCACGAACCAGTGGTATGCGCTCGCGAAAATTGCCGGCAGCATGCTGTGCCAGGCCTACAGGCGGCAGTATGGCCTCGATTTCATTTCGACGATGCCGACGAATCTCTACGGGCCCGGCGATAATTTCGAACTGGCGACGAGCCACGTCATTCCCGCGTTGATGGCAAAGGCCCATGCGGCGAAGGCCAAGGGCGGTGCGGAAATCGTCGTCTGGGGCACCGGCACGCCGAGGCGGGAGTTTCTCTATGTCGACGATCTGGCCGACGCGCTCGTTTTCCTCATGAAGAACTACTCGGACGAGGAGCACATCAACGTTGGCACCGGTTCCGAGATCACGATCAAGGAATTGGCGACGCTGATCGCTCGCGTTGTCGGGGCCGACGGAAAATTGCGGTTCGATTCGAAAATGTCCGATGGGACGCCACGCAAGCTCGTCGACTCGACGCGTCTCTTGTCGATGGGGTGGCGTCCGCGGACCGGCCTTGAGCAGGGATTGCGCCAGACATACGACTGGTATTTGAAGAGCGCCGCGGCGCGCAGTTGACCTTGCAATCGATCAGGCAATTTCCTTGTTCGGGCGCCGGCGGGACAGCAACGACCATCCCGCTCCCGTCAGAACCGCTAGCACCGGCTCCATCGGCAGGCGGTATTTCGGCGAAGCGATCGGTCCGCTGATCCCCAGGATGAAGAGGCACCACCCGACGAGCAGCAATGTGGGCGCCCATTGCCGCTGCTGGATGAGTGCAACCAGGCCGCCGAGTTGCAGGAGGCGCATGACCAGCACGCCGGCAACCCCGATCAGCAGTATCCAGCCGTACAGAACGCTGTCCGAATGGAAGAGGAAGTTTGCAATCTTGTCGAATATTGTCGGGCCTGAGGTTCCATAGAATCCGGTTCGCGGGATTTTCGACACCGGCGGCGAAAGAGTGAGCGCGGGAGATCCGAGATTGATCGCCGACCCGAATGCCCAGGACTTTGCAATCCCGACCGGTCCGATGCGGATAAGCTCTTCGACGGCAACCTGCGTGTAGCGGCGCGATTCCTGGAACGAATTTTCGTTGGGCTCCTTGGGTATCAGGGCCGCGCGCCGCTCCATCTCCTCGAATCCGCGCACCCAGGGTGTACCGTCGCGCACCTCCCAGGTCAGCGGGACGACCCAGCGTGCGAGATGAGTGCCGCCCTGCGGCGTGAACGCCCACGAATCGTGGATCATCTTGTTTTGCAGCGAGATCGGAAAGATCGATAGCGCGAAAAGCACGAACATGGCGCCAAGTTGCGTGGCATGCCGGCGATGGAAGCGGCCGGCCGCCATGACTGCAACAAGCAGAAAGATCGCAAGCGCAGGCGCGAACGGGACCACCATGATCCTCATCCATGCCGCGCCCGCGAGCCCGATGGTCATGATCGCGGTGCCGGACCAGCAAGGGGAGCGCAGCCAGCGCATGGCGCCGTAGAGAAACAAGGCGACAAAAAATACAAACGGCGTGTCCGGATAGGCCAGGCCGGCCACCACGATCTGGGTTGGGTTGATGACAGCAGCGATCGCCGCGGGGCGCGCGAAACGCTCGTCGATGGCGTTTGCAATTCCGTACACCAGCACGCAAGTGCCGGAATCGAACAATCCCTGCGTCAGGATATAGGCAAAGGCTGTGTGATCGGCTGTCACGAATGCATTGATGGCCATTAGCCAACGAAACAGCGGCATCATGAAAGGATTGGGGCCGAACAAATACCAGCCGTGCAATGTGCCGGCTTGAATGCTGGATGCGATAACTTGACCGGCCCTGACGTAGTCCGCGGAATCGACGCCGAGGAGTCCGGCTTCACCCATGAATGCAAACAGGACGGAAGCGTAGATCCAGCGGATCGCGAGCGCGGCGAGAAAGATCGTTACAAGCGTGCGGGCGATCGAGCGTGGGGCGGTCATGTCGATTGGGCGGTTGCACGTTGCAGAGGCGTCACGATGGGATGCGCGCCGCGCTTCGGCAGCACCGAACGCACCGCAGCACGGTCGGATTTTGCGTCAGGCCGAGCGCGAACAACAAGATCAGCGCGGGCTCGATCGGGATTCGATATTTCGGATCGGCAATCGGGCCGTTGATTGCGAGGAAATAGGCAATCGTTGCCAGCAGAAAGAGCGTCAGTCCGCGAAATTCGGCGCGCCGCAACCCGGTCACGGCCCCGAAGGCCTGCACCAGCCGCGAGAAGACCAGCGTCACTTGAGAGATCACCCACATCACCATGAACGGACTGTTCCAGTTGGTTTGCATGAACTCATAAATACGGCCGGGCACGGTCGGGGCGCGCATGGTCGAAAAAAACGTCAGTGGCTGATTGAACTGCGACAACACCTGGTAGAATCCGGTCTGCATCAGGTTTTTGAACGCGCCCCACGACACGCCCCAGGCAATTTGCCACGGTGGCAGTTCTAGGATGCGCTCGAACGCGAGTTTTTGCATGAACGCGCCGACCGCGAACGTATTGGCGTTGTCGCCGCCGATAGTCTTGATGTATGCGGCGACCTCTGACATCAGCTTGAGGCGGACGGCGAGGCGATCGGCGCCAAACCATGGCGTCGCCAGCCAGCCGTACACGACGATCAGATGCTCGCCCTGCTGGCTGGTCAGTGCGGCATGGTCATAGACCAAGTAATTGTAGATCAGCAGCGGCGTCATGGTCACGGCCATCGCGGCGGGTGTAACCAGTGCAAGGCCGGCGCAACGCAGCCAGGACAGTTTCTGGTCCAGTCTCAGCGCAATGAGGACAGCAGGGATGAAAAAAAACGGATAGAAAGTCAGTGCGAGGCGTGTCCAAAGCGAAAGCCCGAAAAGCATCCCGGAAACCGCAAACAGTAGAACGGGGGATTTTCCGCGTATGGCCCACAGCAGCGCGCAGATCCCCCAGGCAAAGAAGAAAAGGAAAAGGGTTTCTGACAGAACATAGGAAGAATGAACGATGAAATTGGGAATGATCGCCGCGACGATGGCCGACGGAATAACGAGTTGTCGGCCAAACGCCCGGGCGCTCAGCGCAATCGCAAGCACCGACAGCGTATCCAGAAACGATTGGGCGGTCACAACCGCTCGAAAGCTTTCACTGCCGACGATTTTGAAAACCAGAAACAGAAAAAACATGTAGAATGGTGCGCGATCGGTCTCCACGACGCCACCGGTCAGCATGGCGTGCGCGACTTCGAGATATTTTCCGGAATCGCTGCCGTTGTGGTAGCTGCCGCCGAACCACGGCATGGCTGCCTGGTAGCCAAGTCTCAGCAACAACGCGAACAGAAGGACGTAGGCCAACTGCCGCGTCAGCGTGCGGTCATCCGGATTGGCGACGGGCAGCGCCGGATGCCGGTGCGGCGGCGACTTTGCCTGGTCGGACGTGGTGTCGAGAATTGTCATCGCTCGGCGTTCGCGGCATTCATCGAGGGGCGGTCTGGCCGCATCCAGGCGGGCATTAGGCGAGGCGCGGCTTCGGATACGCCATTTAGCGCGTTCACTGTCAATATCATTGTCAGTCCGCCGAGCAATATCCAGTCGGTGATCTGATTGATATGCAGTGTTTTTTCCGGATGGAATTTCAGCCACATCGAGATGAGGCAGCTTGCAAACAAGACCCAGCCGATCCGGCGCGCGTCGCGTCCCGCCGTGCCGCGCATTTCGATCCAGTCAAGAATCTGGGGCAGACACAATAGCAGGAATATCAGCCGATAGGTGTAGTTGGTGCCCAGCAGGAACGATCCGCAGAAAATGCCGGCGCCGAAAAGAAAGGCCGTGCCGGTGGCGTCGTCCGGCAGACGGCCAGGCTGGCGGCCGCTGCGCCAGACGCCGACAGCCAAGGCCATCGCGCCTGAGATGAAAAGCGCGACGACAACGATCGGGATCGGAGAGTTCGTCAAGCCGGCCAGGTTGAGGCCCACATACGGGGCGTAAAGGATTTCCAGCCGATCGAAGATGATCGGGTAGCCGTAGGAAATATAAGGGGTGTGCGGCGTGACGCCCCGGATGAGCGTCAGCACGTCCAGCATGCTGAGGAGGTAGCCGATCGTGAATATCACCAGCAGGCTTGAGGTCAGCATGGCAGCGGGGCGGAAGCGGATGAACAGGACGCAGCAGAACACCGCCAGGAACTTCAATGCGACTCCCGCTCCGAGCAGGGCAAGCGACAACGCGGCGCGCAGGCGGTGATGCTCCCGAAACAGCAGGGCCGCGGCGCACACCACAATCCACTCCGCGATGTCGGTGTTGCCGCGCTCGAACGCCAGAACAGCGGAGGGCGAGAACACCAGCAACAGCGACATCAGCCCGGCGCGAACCGGGCGACCCCGAAGGATTACGGCCAGCAGCACAAGCGCCGGCACTTCGATCAGCGCGGCCAGCAGAGCCGTGTGCGAGCCGGTGATGCCGATCTTGCCGAGTAACAGCCACACCGGAGGATAGTTGAACCGCAGCCACGGATTGCACGTAGCGCCGACATAGGGATAGACATTGCCCGGCGCCGCGCAGGCTCCGGCGCTGTCGGTGACGGCCCGCAGATCGTAGAAGGCCGGCTGCGCGCCTGGGAAGCCGATGATCTTCCAGCTGGCAACCCAGCCGAGATCGAGCGCGAATCCGGCAAACAGAAGTACGGCGGCTATCAAACCAATGGCTATTGCAACGACCGTTCCCGAATAGGGCGCCTCCAAAAGTTCCCAAGCCTTTTTGCCGAATTTGCTAATATGCCGCTCCGATCAAAGCTGCCATATCAATGGCTCGCCACCCGTTCGAAGGCCGACAATATGCATGATCGCTCCGAAGGCAATCTCTCCGCGCAGGGCGCGGCCCGGCCGGTCGGCGCGGAGGTCGAGATTACGCTCGTGGTCCCGGTTTATGACGAGGAAGAGAATATCGTTTCGTTTGTCGAGGAGGTAAAGGCGACGCTGGATATTCCATACCAGATTGTCGTCGTTTTTGACCGGGACGAAGACACCACCTTGCGAAAGCGCGGCGCGGTTCAGGCGATCGACCCGACAGTGGCCTTCGTCAAGAATACCGGCGGCACCGGCGTCATCAATGCATTCCGGACCGGCTTCAATGTGGCGCAGACCCGCTATGTCGTGCCCATCATGGCGGATCTATCCGATACGCCGTCAACCATTGCGGACATGCATCGGAAGAGAGCCGGTCCCGGAAATCTGCACAGGACGATAAGTGGAGTTTCTGCCTGACGGCGGGCACGCTGTGGCCTGCGAATCAGGAGAGACCATGAACCGACGACCGCGCCGGAACCACACACCGGCCTTCAAGGCAAAGGTGGCGCTTGC